>DASWSY010000624.1:0-11442 GCA_036402415.1 Rhizobacter sp.
TCACCCCAGTGCAGGAAGTCGCTGTCTTTGAGGTCGCGGCGGAACTGGCCCTGGAAAAGCGCTTCGCCCGCGCTCATCGCGGCAGCCGGCGCGGGCGGCGCGGCGGTCAGGATGGGCAGCACGTACACGCCGGCCGCAAAGCCCGCGAAGAGCGCGAGGCCGTGGGTGGCAACGAAGAGCAGGGCTTTGCGCAGGGACATGGCGGCAAGGTCGGGGGGCGAAGGCCGAACCTTACATCGCAGACGGTCGGCGTCGTCCTACATGCGCTTGGTGCGCCGCCTGACGGTGTGCGGCCCCGGGCCGGCGTAGCCTGCGGCCACCATGGCTGCACGCTCACTCGCCTCGCTTACCCTCGGCTTCGGGCTCGTCTCGATCCCGGTGAAGCTGTACTCGGCCACCGAAAGTTCAGCGAGCGTCGGCTTCAACCTGCTGACCAAGGACGGCTCGCGCGTCAAGCAGCAGTACGTCTCGGTCAAGACCGGCGAGATCGTCGAGCGCGCTGCGATGGTCAAGGGCTACGAGTTCGAGAAGGACCACTTCGTGATCTTCGAGCCAGAGGAACTGAAGGCGCTGGAAGCCGAGGCCAGCCATGTGGTCGACATCGTGGCCTTCGTGCCCGACAAGGCCGTCGACCCGATCTACTACGACCGTGCCTACTACCTCGGGCCCGACAAGCGCGGCGCCAAGCCCTATTCGTTGCTGATGGAGGCGATGCGCAAGACCCGGCGCGTGGCGCTGGCCCGCATGGCGTGGAAGGGCAAGCAGTACGTGGTGCAGGTGCGCCCCGCCGAAGAAGGCCTGGTGCTGCAGCAACTGCTCTACGCCGACGAGGTGCGCTCGATGCGCGACCTCGACATCGAGACGGTGAGCGTGTCGGACGCCGAGGTGCAGCTCGCCACCCAGCTCATCGAGCAGATCTCGGTCGACAACTATGACCCGGCGCAATTCAAGGACGAGGAGAAGGACCGCATCCTCGCCGCCATCGACAAGAAGATCGCCGGCAAGAAGATCGTCGCCGCGCACCGGCCCGATGAAGCGCCCGCCAGCGGCAGCGGCCAGGTGATCGACATCATGGACGCGCTGCGGGCCAGCCTCGCCAAGAAGGGCGCCGCCAAGGCCACGCCCGCCAAGGTCGTCGCGCCTGCCGCCGAGACGAAGGAACGCAAACCGGCCCGGCGCGCCGCGGCGGCTGCGGCACCGGCCGCCGCCCCGGCACGCGCACGCGCGAGGAAGTGATTGCCACGGCCACCGATGACCGCGAGGCCACGCTGAGCCTGCGCAAGGTGCAGGCGCTGCTGGGACTGCCCGTCCACGTGGTGACCGGCATGATCGACGCGGGTGTCGTGACCCCCACCCGCGGTCCGCGCCATGCCTGGCGTTTCACCTTCCAGGACGTGGTGCTCCTGCGCACCGCCCACCGACTTCGCACGGCGCAGGTGCCGTCGCGCAAGCTGTTGCGTGCGCTTGCGCGTGTGAAGGGCGGGCTCGGCCCCTTGCCCTTGAGCGGGGTGCGCCTCACCGCCGTCGACCGGCGGGTGGTGGTGCGCGAGGGCCGCTTGCAGTGGGAGGCCGAGAGCGGCCAGATGCTGATGGACTTCGACACCGCGCCGGCCCCGGCCGACGTGCAGCCCCTCGACGAGCTCGCCGAGATCGACTGGTTCGCCGAAGGGGCTGCCCTGGAAGAGACCGACCCGGCGGCCGCCGAGCGGGCCTACCGCCACGCGATCGAGGCCGACCCGCAGCATGCGCCGGCCTTGCTGAACCTGAGCGCGCTGCTGTGCGAACAGGGCCGCTGCGACGACGCGGTGACGGTGCTCGGCGACGGCCTTCACCATCTGCCCGAGGATGCGAACCTGCATTTCAACCTCGGCATCGCCCTCGAAGACCAGCAGCGGCTGGACGAGGCCATCGCCGCCTACGAACGTGCGCTGGCGCTGCACCCCGGCCTGGCCGATGCGCACTTCAACCTGGCCCGCCTGCACGAGCGCGCCGGGCGGCCGCATCGCGCGCTGCGACATTTGCACGAGTACCGCCGCCTCGAGCGCTGAGTGCGCGCTATCCTCGCCTCGATGCGCTGCGAAGACATCGCCTCCCACCCCGATTTCCGCCGTCTGTCGTCCATCGAGGGCGTGCGTGTGGACCTGCGCTACGTCGGCCCGCGCAACTTCGTCGGCCGCGACCTGTATGGCGAGCTCGACTGCGCCTGGCTGCACCGGCTGGCGGCCGAAGGCCTCGCGCGTGCCGTGGCCGAGTTGCACCGCATGGCACCCCACCACCACCTGCTGGTGCTCGATGCCCTGCGCCCGCACCGCGTGCAGGTCGAACTGTGGGAGTTCCTCGATGGCACCGGCCTGCGCCAGTACGTGGCCGACCCGGCCCGCGGGTCCATCCATTCCTTTGGCATGGCGCTGGACGTGACGATCGTCGACGCTGACGGCAACGAGCTCGACATGGGCAGTGGCTTCGACGAGATGGACGAGCTGTCGCACCCGAAGCTGGAAGCCGAGAACCTCGCCAATGGCGCCATCACGGCGGCCCACGTCGCCAACCGCGAGCTGCTGCGCCAGGTGATGAAGGCCGGCGGCTTCAACGGCATCGACAACGAGTGGTGGCACTTCGACATGCTCGACCGCAGCCTCGTGCGGCAGACCTTCGTGCGCGTCGACTGAGGGCGCGGGCGGCCGTCAGGAGCCGGGCGCGCGTGCCGCGGCCAGCCGCTGCCCCAGCGGCGACTGCGCAAGCAGCTCCTGGAACCAGAGCCGGTAGCCTGCATCGCTCGGGTGCAGCCCGTCGCTCGCGTTGAGCGACTTCTGCTGCGCGAAGGGGTCGTCGTGCTTGTCCTTGTAGAGGCTCACGTAGGCGGCGCCGTGCCGCGCCGCCGCCTCGCGCACCATCGCATGCAGCTCGCGCGAGCGTGAGCTCATCCACCACGACAGCGGCGGGAAGAAGAAGGGCGCGTTGCCCACGTTGCCGGCCGGCATCAGCACCAGCGTGTCGGCCCGGGCCCGCGCCAGCGTGGCGATGCGCGCCAGGTGGTCGGGCAGGGTGTCTAGATCGCGCAGGCGGATCACGTCGTTGCCGCCGGCCAGCACCAGCACGGCGTCGAAGCGGTCTGCGCTGGCGCCGAGCTGGTGCGGCACCTCGGCGAAGGTCGCGCCGTCGCGGGCGCGGTTCTCGATCAGCAGGCCCGGGTAGGCCTGGGCCAGCAGCCCGGCGACGCTGGCCTCGGGGCCGCTGGCACCCGTGCCCACGGCCGTGCTGTCGCCCACGATGAGCAGGCGGGCGCGCGGCTCGGTGAGCGGGCGCTGCAGCGGCTCGCTCTGCCGCGCCAGTTGCACGGACTCGTGCAAGCGCGTCGCCGCGCAGCCGGCCGACAGCAGCAGCACCGCGGCTGCGGCGCTCCAGCACAGCAGCCGGGTGTTCAGGCGAGGGGTGTGTGAGACGGGCATGACGGCGCGGATCTTCGCTCGCCCGGCACCGCCTGTGCACCGGCGGCTGGCGGAACCGGCGGTAGTCGTCCGCCTACAGGCGCCTGTGGCTCACCGCCCCGTGGCCGGCCGGCCTTGTAGTGCCAGCCCTACACCACAAACCCAGCTCCCGCGATTCTGCGGCGCGCCCGGCGTTCCTAGCATGGCGGCATCGTCCATCGAGGTCCGCCATGCGCCACGACAACCGCTTCGACCCCTACAACCCCGACCGCCCGGTGCAGATGCGCTGCGCCTGCGGCCAGCACGCATCGGCCGAGGAACACCAGAGTGCCCAGGACGCCGTGGCCGAACTGAAGCGCCGCAGCGAGACGGCCGAGTTCGAGGCCTATTCCAACGAATTCATCGAGGCCTCGCTCGTGAAGGCGCTGTTCCCGCAGGACGCGCTGCGCCGGCGTTTCCTGCGCGCGGTGGGCAAGGGCACGGCGATGGCGGCGATCGGCTCGGTGCTGCCGCTCGCCTCGCTGCAGGCGATGGCGCAGGAGAAGAAAGGCGCGCTGGAGAAACGCGAGCTCAAGATCGGCTTCATCCCCATCACCTGCGCCACGCCGCTCATCATGGCGCACCCGCTCGGCTTTTATTCCAAGCAGGGCCTGGACGTGCAGGTGGTGAAGACGGCCGGCTGGGCGCTCATCCGCGACAAGATGCTCAACAAGGAGTACGACGCGACGCACTTCCTGTCGCCGATGCCGCTGGCCATCTCGCTCGGCGTGGGCAGCAATGCCACGCCGATGAACGTCGCCACGATCCAGAACACCAATGGCCAGGCGATCACGCTGCACCTGAAGCACAAGGACAAGCGCGACCCGAAGGCCTGGAAGGGCTTCAAGTTCGCCGTGCCCTTCGAGTACTCGATGCACAACTTCCTGCTGCGCTACTACGTGGCCGAAGCGGGGCTTGACCCGGACCGCGACATTCAGATCCGCGTGGTGCCGCCGCCCGAGATGGTGGCCAACCTGCGCGCCGGCAACATCGACGGCTACCTCGGCCCCGACCCGTTCAACCAGCGCGCGGTGTTCGAGGAGGTGGGCTTCCTGCACCTGCTCACCAAGGACCTGTGGAACGGCCACCCCTGCTGCGCCTTCGGCACCAGCACCGAGTTCATCCAGCAGAACCCCAACACCTTCGCCGCGCTGTACCGCGCGGTGCTGACCTCCGCCGCGATGGCGCGCGAAGCCAAGAACCGCGAGTTGATCGCCAAGGTCATCGCACCCCAGGCCTACCTCAACCAGCCCGAGACCGTGCTCGCGCAGGTGCTCACCGGCAAGTTCGCCGACGGCCTTGGCAACGTGAAGACCGTGCCCGACCGCGCCGACTTCGACCCCATCCCGTGGCAGAGCATGGCGGTGTGGATGCTCACGCAGATGAAGCGCTGGGGCTACGTGAAGGGCGACGTGAACTACAAGCAGATCGCCGAAAAAGTCTTCCTGCTGACCGACGCCAAGAAGCAGATGAAGGCGCTCGACATGAAGGTGCCCGAGGGCGCGTACCCGAAGTTCACGGTGATGGGCAAGGTCTTCGACCCCGAGAAGGCCGAGGCCTACGTCAACGGCTTCGCGATCAAGCGCAGCCCAGGCGCATGAGGACGCCGGCATGAACGCCGCACGATCGCTGGGCCTGCGCGCGGGCCTGCTCTCGGCCGTGATCCTGCTCGTGCTGCTGGCGATCTGGCACGTGGCCACGCTCAGCAGTGCGCCGGTGGCGCAAGCCGCCCCGGCCCTCACGCCCGAGCAGATCGAATACGCCAAGCTGATGGGCAAGGACCCGGCGGCTGGCGGTGCGCCGGGTGCGAAGTCGGGCTTTCCGACGCTGTCGCAGATGGGGCAGACCATCGGCCGGCACCTGTCGCAGCCCTTCTACGACAACGGGCCCAACGACAAGGGCATCGCGGTGCAGCTCGGCTACTCGCTCGCACGGGTGGGCCTCGGCTACCTGCTGGCGGCGCTGGTCGCCATCCCGCTCGGCTTCGTGATCGGCATGAGCCCGCTCGTCTACCGCGCGCTCGACCCGTTCATCCAGGTGCTGAAGCCGATCTCGCCGCTCGCGTGGATGCCGCTCGCGCTCTACACCATCAAGGACTCGTCGATCAGCGGCATCTTCGTGATCTTCATCTGCTCGGTGTGGCCGATGCTCATCAACACGGCCTTTGGCGTGGCCAGCGTGCGGCGTGAGTGGCTCAACGTGGCGCGCACGCTGGAAGTGACGCCGCTGCGCCGCGCGTTCGAGGTGATCCTGCCGGCGGCGGCGCCCACCATCCTCACCGGCATGCGCATCAGCATGGGCATCGCCTGGCTCGTGATCGTGGCGGCCGAGATGCTGGTGGGCGGCACCGGCATCGGCTACTTCGTGTGGAACGAGTGGAACAACCTGTCGCTGCCGAACGTGATCTTCGCGATCCTGATGATCGGCATCGTCGGCATGTTGCTCGACCTGATGTTTGCGCGGCTCCAGAAGGCGGTGACCTATGTCGACTGAGGCGTTCCTGAAAGTCGAAGGCCTGGCCAAGCGCTACGGCGACAGCACCGTCTTCGACAGCGTCAACTTCGACATCCGCCAGGGCGAGTTCGTCTGCATCATCGGTCACAGCGGCTGTGGCAAGACGACCATCCTCAACGTGCTGGCGGGGCTGGAGCAGGCGAGCGAGGGCCATGTCTTCATGGACAACCGCGAGGTCGCCGGCCCGAGTCTGGAGCGCGGCGTGGTGTTCCAGGGCCATGCGTTGATGCCCTGGCTCACGGTGCGCGCCAACATCGCCTTCGCGGTGCGCAGCAAGTGGCCGCTGTGGACGCGCGCGCAGGTCCACGAGCACGTCGAGAAGTACGTGTCGATGGTGGGCCTCTCCGCGGCCATCGACAAGAAGCCCTCGGCGCTGTCGGGCGGCATGAAACAGCGCGTGGGCATCGCCCGCGCGTTTGCGATCCAGCCGCGCATGCTGCTGCTCGACGAGCCTTTCGGGGCGCTGGATGCGCTCACGCGCGGCACCATCCAGGACGAGCTGCTGCGCATCTGCGCCGAGACGCACCAGACCGTCTTCATGATCACGCACGACGTGGACGAAGCCATCCTGCTGGCCGACCGCATCCTCCTGATGAGCAACGGCCCGCAGGCGCGCGTGGCCGAGATCGTGAAGAACACCATGCCGCGCGACCGCCAGCGCGCAAGCCTGCACCACGACCCGCAGTACTACCGCATCCGCAACCACCTGGTCGACTTTCTCGTGGCGCGCTCGAAGGAGCTGTCGCACGGCAAGGCGCCGGTGACGCCGCCCGAGGTGAGCCCGGGTCTGGTGGAGGCGAGCCCCGAACCCCCGCCGCGCATGCCCCTGCATCGCGTGGCCTGACCCCACTGACTTTTCTCACACCCAGGAGCAGAACATGAGCCGTCTCGACGTCACCGAAAAAATCGTCGCCACCAAGGTCGCCAAGGGCATCAAGTGGTCGGACGTGGCCGCCAAGGTCGGCCTCAGCAAGGAGTGGGTCACCGCGGCCTGCCTCGGGCAGATGACGCTCGACCCGAAGCAGGCCGGTGTCATCGGCGAGATCTTCGGCCTCACCGACGCCGAGCAGAAGTGGCTGCAGGTCGTGCCCTACAAGGGCTCGCTGCCCACGAGCGTGCCGACCGATCCGCTGATCTACCGCTTCTACGAACTGGTGAGCGTGTACGGCACGACCTTTAAGGAGTTGATCCACGAAGAGTTCGGCGACGGGATCATGTCGGCCATCGACTTCAAGATGGACCTGACCCGCGAGGCGGATCCGAAGGGCGACCGGGTCAGCATAAACATGTCGGGCAAGTTCCTGCCCTACAAGACCTACTGAGCATGGAAACACGGCCGCCCGTTCCGCCATTCACCGCCGAAACCGCCCGGCAGAAGGTGCGGCTTGCCGAAGACGCCTGGAACTCTCGCGACCCCGACCGCGTGGTCGGGGTCTACACGACCGACACCCGCTGGCGCAATCGCGCCGAGTTCCCGGTCGGGCGTGAGGAAGTGCGTGCCTTCCTGCAGCGCAAGTGGGCGCGCGAACTGGACTACCGCTTGATCAAGGAGCTGTGGGCCTTCGACGGCGCGCGTATCGCGGTGCGTTTCGCCTACGAGTGGCACGACGACTCCGGCCAGTGGTTTCGCAGCTATGGCAATGAAAACTGGCAGTTCACGGGCGAAGGGCTGATGTCGCATCGGCACGCAAGCATCAACGACCTGCCGATCCGCGCGGAGCAGCGGCTCTTCCACTGGCCGCTCGGTCGCCGGCCGGACGACCACGCCGGGCTGAGCGAACTGGGGTTGTAGGCCGGCTTCCCGTCGTCCCGGGCAAGCGCAGGCGGCGTTGCTCGCCTAGGATGCGGGGCCATGCCCCCGCCGCGTCTGTACGACCTCCGCACCCGAAGCCAGCGCCTGCTGTGGATGCTGGCCGGCGGGTTGAGCCTCGTGGTCGGGTTCATCGGCATCTTCCTGCCTGTCCTGCCGACGGCGCCCTTTGTGCTGCTGGCGGCCTTCTGCTTTTCGCGCGGCAGCGAGCGCATGGAGTCGTGGCTACTCAACCATCCGCGCTTCGGCCCGATGGTGGTCGCCTGGCGGCGCAACCGCTCCGTCCCATTGCGCGCCAAGCAGCTCGCCACTGTCATGATGGCCGTCAGCGCGGCGGGCACCTGGTTCGTGGTGCAGTCGCCCTGGCGCTGGGCGCCGGCGATCGTGTGCACCGGCGTGGCCCTGTGGTTGTGGAGCCTGCCCACCACCCCGCCGGCTGTGCCGCGCGACGAGTGACCGGCGGGCGCCCGAACGCCACCGCGGCGGCCCCGGTTCAGGGGGGACCCTTCGCACAACGTGTGCTTTCACACGGCCGTCGACAGGCGTACCGTTCAACAATCGCTTCGAGCTGCCGACAACGATGCTGACATGACGCGAGCCGCCTTCACTCCCTGGGTCGACGCCCTGTTGGGCACCGACCGGAACCAGCGCGTTCGGGTCAAGCAGGCGCTGGTGGCTGGCGGCATCTATGCCGCGCTGACGGTGATCATGGGCCTGGGCGTGCTGCTCGAGCTGGTCGGCTTCTGGCCCGCGGTGGCGCTGGGCGTGATGGTGCTGGGCATGTCGGCCCTGTTCTATGGCGTGATCCGCAGCGGTGCCAACCTGCGCTTCAGCTCCGACCCCGCGCTCACCCAGGCGCAGGGGTTCTTCTGCGTGTTTGCCGCCTGCGCGTGCTACCTGGTGGCCGGCCCGATGCGCGGGGCCATCCTCATGACCGTCATGATCGGCCAGGTGTTCGGCATCTTCGCGCTCACCCCGCGCCAGGCGCGACGCATGGCGACCCTGGGTGTGGCCTCTTTCGGCCTCACGATGACGGCGGCGGCTTACGTCGACCCGTCACGCTTCCCGCCGCGGGTGGAGCTGCTGCACTTCCTGCTGATCGTGCTGATGTTGCCGATCATCGGCTGGCTGACCGGCACGCTGAGTGCCATCCGCAACAAGTTGCGCCACCAGAAGGTGCAGCTTGAAAACGCACTGCAGCAAAACCGTCTGCTCGCCACGCAGGACGAACTGACCGGCCTGTCCAACCGCCGCCACATGACCACGCTCCTCGTGGCCGAGCGCGGGCGCCAGCAGCGCAACCGGGCGCCCATCAGCATGGTGCTGATGGACATCGACCACTTCAAGCGCATCAACGACACCTGTGGCCACCAGGCCGGCGACCAGGTGCTGCAGATCTTTGCCGACGTCATCACCCATGGCCTGCGTGCCGGCGATGCCCTGGCCCGCTGGGGCGGCGAGGAGTTCCTGCTGATGCTGCCCAACACCTCGGCCGAGGACGCGCTGCTGTGCGTGGAGCGCATGCGCAGTCAGCTCGCCTCGCGCAGCTTCGACCACATCGCGCCCAAGCTCGCCGTGACGTTTTCCGCGGGCATCGGCGTGTGCGGCGTGGACGACCGCACCGACGCCATCATCGAGCGCGCCGACCGGGCCATGTACCGCGCCAAGACCGCGGGCCGGAACCGCACCGTCGTGGCCTGAGAGGTTGTGAACGGCTTGCCCGCCGGGCTGTGACGAAACGGCGCAAGCGCACGCCCACATCCCTCAAGTCCGACCGCTGGGCGGCCGATACAACAAGCATCTCCTGAACGCTTTTTGCACCCTGCCATGCAAACCGATCACAGCCCGTCTCTCGAAGGCCCGACGCAACCCCATGTCGACCTGACCGACCCGCTCGAGGTCGCCCGCTGGTCGTGGCTGCTCGACGTGCCCGACCTGCAGATCCACCACGCCGTGCGCCTGGTGGGCAACAACGGCGACGCCGTGGCGCACTACATCGAGCTGTACGGTCGTCCTGCGGGCCGCACCCGCCACTGACGCGCGCTGGCACGAAGCTCGCTTTTCTGCGTGCACGAGCCTTCGAATCCGTTCGAAGTGTTCGCCAACCGACCGGGATCGTCGGTTTTGCTGCGGGAATTCACATGTCTGACAAACCACGTCATCGCCACCACCACGCGCCCCACGGTTTTCTGCCGAACTGGGTGCTGGTGATGTTCGGGGCCGGCGCCATCCTGGTGGCAAGCCTGGCCCGCTCGTTCATCTGAACGACCACTGTTTCTGACCCTTCCGACGGGCCGCACCGGCCCGGGGCGGCGCGCGGCTTGCATCTGAAAGTGCGGCACGCATCGCCACGCACCTTTTGGAGGATGGGTCATGGACGAGTACACCACCCAACTGGTGAAGGAAAGCTGGGACCTGGTCGAGCCCATCGCCCCGCGAGCGGCTGAGCTTTTCTACGCCAACCTCTTCGCGCTCGACCCGTCGCTCAAGCCGCTCTTCACGCACGACATGGCGGTGCAGGGCGAGAAGCTGATGAAGATGATCGGCGTGGCGGTGAGCCTCTTGCCCCAGCCCCAGCTCCTGCTGCCGGCCCTGCAGACGCTCGGCCGACGCCACGCCGACTATGGCGTGCGGGACGAGCATTACGACACGGTCGGCACGGCGCTGTTGTCCACGCTACAGCAAGGCATCGGCGTGGCCTTCACGCCCGAGGTGCGCGAGGCCTGGATCGATGTCTATGGTGTCCTGTCGCGCACCATGAAGGAAGCAGCCCCGCGTCACCGCTTGATGACGGGCGAGCATGCAGCCTTGCCCTGATCCAGCAACGCCCGCGGATCCGGCTCTGCCGGTCCGCTGGGCGGCGCCCCTCGGCGGCAGGAGCGAAGCGACTGGGGGGCTCTAGTACCTCGGCCAGAGAACCCACATGCGCAGCGGCTGCTTCATGCGCCCGGCCTGCTGCTCGGCCGTGTCGCCCCAGCCCCAGAAGTAGTCGGCCCGAACGGCGCCGACGATGGCGCTGCCGGTGTCCTGCGCCATTACCAGGCGCCGCAGCGGCGTGCTGGTGAGCGGCTCGGTGGTGTCGAGCCAGACGGGGGCGCCGTAGGGCACGCTCTGCGGGTCGACCGCGATCGAACGGCCGGGTGTGAGCGGCACGCCTTGCCCGCCCTTGGGCCCGAGCGCGGGGTCGGGCAGGGCCTCTTCGCGGAAGAAGACATAGCGCGGGTTGCTCCACAGCATCTCGTTCTGCCGCTTGGGGTTGGCACGCGCCCAGGCCTTGATCGCCGGCCACGAGGCTTCCCCCGTGCGCAACTCGCCCTGTTCGATCAGCCACTTGCCGACGGAGCCGTAGGGGTGGTCGTTGTGCCCGGCGTAGGCCACGCGTAGCAACTTGCGCTGGCCGTTGGCCTCGGTGAGCTGCAGCCGGCCGGAACCCTGGATCTGCAGCACCAGCGCGTCGAGCGGGTCGGCCACGTAGGCGATGGTCGTAGGGCGCAATGCCGCCTGGGCGGCCGGCACGGTCGCGATCTGCTGGCGCGTCCAGTACGGCTTGCGGCTCGCAAGGTCGGCCGGCACGCCATGCAGCGGGATGCGGAACTGACCACCCGCTACGCGACGCGCCTCGACCAGCGGCTCGAAGTAGCCGGTGACGAG
>DASWSY010000625.1:0-2113 GCA_036402415.1 Rhizobacter sp.
CGGCGTCGCCACCGCCGCCACAGGCGGCCACGGCGGCGCTGGCCGCAGCCAGCAGCACCCAGCGGCGCCGCAGCGCATCGGGGGCCACGCGTTCGTGTGTGCTGCGCTTCGTCATGCCGTCACAGCGAGCGCAGGAAGGCCAGCACCGCGTCGCGGTCGGTCCTCGACAAGGCCTGGAAACGCTGGCGGCTCGCCGTGCCTTCGCCGCCGTGCCAGAGGATGGCTTCGGTCAGCGTGCGGGCGCGGCTGTCGTGCAGGTAGCCCACCGGCACGTTCTTGCTGGCCGCGACCAGCTCGGTGTAGCCGATGCCCCACAGCGCCGGCGTGCGCCACAGGTTGCCGGTGGCCTGGCCCTCGACCAGGTTGTCGGCCAGGTCGGGGCCCATGTCGTGCAGCAGCAGGTCGGTGTAGGGCCGGATGGTCTGGTTGCGCACCTCGGCCATCTCGGAGCCTTCGCCGGTGGTCAGCGTGGCGGTGTGGCAGGCGGTGCAGCGCATCTCGCCGAAGAGCCGCGCGCCGTTGGCCACCTGCGTCGGGTTGACGTCGAGGTACGACAGTGGCGCCACCCCACGCGGGAAGCCGCTCACCATGCTGCGCTGGGCCGGCACGGCCAGCAGGCGGAGGTAGCGCGTGATGAGCGTGAGCGCTTCTTCCGACAAGCCCGGCTCCACCCGCGCGGTGGTGCAGCGGGCCGGCCCGGCCAGGCAATCGCGGTTGGGGTAGACGGGCGAGGTGACCGACATGTCGAGCAGGGCGGCGGCGGCCGACTGGTGGCGCAGGCTGACCTTCGAGGCCTTCCAACCGTAGCGTCCGAGGCGCACCGCGCCGGTCTCCGGGTCGTAGGCGTAGTTGGCGCGGCCGCGCACGCCGTCGGCGTCGGGCGTGCTGCGAACGCGCGACAGGATCTCGGCGTCGGGCACGGCTTCGAGCAGCCCCATGCCGATCATCGGCTGGGCGCTGCGCAGCGAATAGACGCTCGGGGCCGGGCCGTCGAACGCGATGCGTGGCTTGCGCAGTTCCACCGTCGTGCCATCGGCGAGCGTCACCGTGCGGGTGTCGAAGCCGGCGACACGCACGCTGGTGCCCCAGTCCTGCAGCTTGCCCGTGGTGGCCGAGCGTGCGTTCATCTGCACGCCCAGGCCGTAGGTCGGGTGCGGCATCTGGCGGCCGTTGGCGTCGAGGGTGGCGGTGCGCACGGCCATGGTGTCCAGGCGCTGGTTGACCACCGCTGGCGCCACGCCGCGGCCGTTGTTGATGTGGCAGCCGAAGCACGACGACTGGTTGAAGCGCGGCCCCTGCAGGCCGATGGCCGCATCGTTGCGGTCGTTGCCGGCTTCGGTGTGCGCGCCGGTGGCCATGTCGGTGTGGATCCAGCGGCGACCTTCCACGAAGCGCTGCATGTTCTGCATGCCGATGTGGTTCATCGGCTGCTGGAAGATGTATTGCGCGTTGTCGGCGTAGTCGTACGACACCGAGCCGATGCCGCCCGAGAGCGTCTCCGCGGGCAGGGGCTGGTTCATCAGGCGCGGCTGGATGCCGTACCACGGCCGCAGGCCCGTGCCCACCACGTAGGTCACCTCGTTGGTGTAGTAGCGGATGCCGCCGGTGTCGCCGAGCGCCGCCATCGCCTGCTGGGTGGTGAAGAAGGAACTGGTGAACTCGAGGATGTCGCCCAGCCGCAGGTCGCGGGCCGGCACCCGCGGCCCGTTGGGCACCATGACGCCGTTGGCGTCGGCCACGAGGCTCGTGTAGGCGGGGTAGTTGTCGAACACCCAGCTGCAGCCGCCATTGGCGCCGACGACGCCGGCGTAGCCGCTCGTCGGGTTGAGCAGCGCGCCTTCGGGCGGCTTGGGGATCACCGGGCAGGCCGCGATGCCCTGGCCGCCGAGGGTGTAGGCGTTGTCGTCGAGCAGGTCACCCGGGCTCATCCAGCCGAAGCCGGTGGTGTTGGGGTTGCTGAAGCCGCGCACGAAGCCGAGGCCGCCGCCGCGCTGCGGCTGCTGGAAGTAGTGGTTGATGACGAGCCGGGGCCTGGTCACGCCCGCCACGCGGCTGTTGTCGATGAACTCCACGCCCCAGGTGCGGTTCTTGAAGTAGTTCGCGACGAAGTTCA
>DASWSY010000626.1:0-2151 GCA_036402415.1 Rhizobacter sp.
CTGGCGCTGGCCACCCGAGAGCTGGTTGCCGTTGTGGCCCACGCGCGCGTCGAGCCCGTCGGGCAGTTCGTTGACGAAGTCGAGCAGGTTGGCGGCTGCCAGGGCGCTGCGAACGCGCTCGCGGTCGAGCGTGTCGCCCAGCGCCACGTTGGCGGCGATGGTGTCGTTGAAGAGCACCACGTCCTGGCTGACGAGCGCGAACTGGCGGCGCAGCGAGGCCAGGTCCCACTCGCGCAGCGGCACGCCGTCGAGGCGGATCTCGCCTTCCGTCGGGTCGAGGAAGCGCGGCAGCAGGTTCACGAGCGTGGACTTGCCGGCACCCGACGGGCCCACGAGCGCCAGCGTTTCGCCGGCGGGCACCATGAGGCTCAGGTGATCGAGGGCCAGGGCGTCCTCGCCATAGCGCAGCGACACGTCATTGAGCGCGAGCTCGCCACGAGCCCGCTCGACCCGGTGGGTGCCGCTGTTCTCGACTGGGATCTTGTGCATCAGGTCGAGCCCGCGCTGGATGGCGACGAGGCCGCGGGTGACCGGGCCGGCCACTTCCGTCAGGTGGCGCAGCGGCGTGATGAGCATGAGCATCGCCGTGATGAAGGCGACGAAGCCGCCCACCGTGGCTCCCTGGGTGTTGCTCTGCCACAGGGCCACGACCACCACGGCCGAGAGCGCGCAGGCCGAGATGAGCTGGGTGACGGGCGTGACCGTGGACGACGCGACGGTCGACTTCAGGGACAGTTGCCGCACGCGGGCGCTGGCGGTGTCGAATCGCTGCTGTTGCGCCGAGCGCGCGTCGTGCAGGCGCACGATGCGCCAGGCGAGCGTGTTCTCTTCCAGCACGTAGGCGAGTTCCTCGGTGGCGGTCTGGCTGGCCACGCTGATGCGGTGCATGCGGCGGCTGAAATAGCGCACCGTGAGCGCCACGGCCGGCAGCAGCACCGCGATGAAGAGCGTGAGCTGCCAGTTGATCCACAAGAGGTAGCCGAGCAGCGCGATGGAGGTGAAGCTGTCCTTGATGAGCGTCTGCGCGGCGTTCACCAGCGCCTGCGTGCCGCTCTGCACCTCGTAGACCACGGTGTTGATGAGGCTGCTGGCCGTCTGCTTCGAGAAGAGCGTGGCATGCGAGCGCAGCACGTGCTCGAACATGTCGTGCCGCATCTTGAGGGTGGCGTGGTTGGCCGCCCAAGAGAGCGCGTAGTTGACGAGGAAGCCGGCGATGCCGCGCACCAGGAAGAGCCCGATGATCACGGCCGGCACCGTCCACAGCGGGATCTTGCTCTGCTGGGTGAACCCGCTGTCCAGCAGCGGCTTCATCATCGCGGCAAGCGCCGGTTCGGTGGCGGCGCCAATGGCTGCCCCCACCGCCGCCAGCACGAACGCGAGCTTGGTGCCGGCAAAGTAGGGCGCGACGCGCGCGAGGCGCTGCCGCAGGGTCTGGGTGGGCTGGGTCATGAGGAGCGCGGATTATCTCCAACGCGCCTGCCTACAATTCCGCCCACCTCGCAGGAGCCCCAGCCCCACATGTCCGGCATCGCGCTGTCCGTCATCGTCATCACCCGCAACGAAGGCCGCAACATCGCTGCATGCCTGAGGAGCGTGGCCTTCGCCGACGAGTGGATCGTGGTGGATTCGGCAAGCACCGACGGCACCCCCGAGATCGCACGCGGCCTGGGCGCCCGGGTGGTCACCACCACCGACTGGCCCGGCTTCGGCCGCCAGAAGAACCGCGCGCTCGACGCGGCGCAGGGCCGCTGGGTGCTGAGCATCGATGCCGACGAGCGCGTGACGCCCGAGCTGGCCGAGCGCATCCGTGCGGTGGTGGCGCAGGACGGCCCTGCCGCGGGCTACGAGCTTTCGCGCATCTCGCGTTTCTGCGGCCAGTGGATGCGCCACGGCGACTGGTACCCCGACCGGGTGCTGCGGCTCTTCCGCCGCGGTGCCGCCCGCTTCACCGATGACCTGGTGCACGAGCGCCTGGAGGTGCAGGGCAGCATTGACCGCTTGCGGGGCGACCTGCTGCACGACACCATGCCCTCGCTCGACGATGCGCTCGACAAGATGAACCGCTACAGCAGTGGGCGCGCGCTCGACCGCGTGCGGGCCGGCAAGCGCGGCAGCCTTTTTGCTGCGCTCACCCACGGCTGGTGGGCGTTC
>DASWSY010000627.1:0-1787 GCA_036402415.1 Rhizobacter sp.
AGCGTCGCCGTGGTCTGGATCCACGAGGTGTAGGCGCCTCGCTTGCCGTGCGGCGCGTGCTCGGCCACGTAGGTGGCGGCACCACCGTACTCGCCGCCGAGCGCGAGGCCCTGCAGCATGCGCAAGCCGATCAGGATGACCGGCGCGGCCACGCCGATGGAGGCGTAGGTGGGCAGCACGCCGACGATGAACGTCGCGAGGCCCATGATGAGGATGGTGACGAGGAAGGTGTACTTGCGGCCGATCATGTCGCCGAGTCGGCCGAACACCAGTGCGCCGAACGGTCGCACCAGGAAGCCAGCTGCGAACGCGAGCAGCGCGAAGATGAAGGCGGATGTCGGGTCCAGGCCCGAGAAGAATTGCTTGGCGATGATCGGCGCCAGCGAACCGTACAGATAGAAGTCATACCACTCGAACACCGTACCGAGGCTGGAGGCGAAGATGACCTTCTTCTCCTCCCCAGTCATCGGCGCAGTCGACGCGCTTGCAGCTGCCATGAGTCTCTCCTCGTTTGAACCCCACCGACTGATGAGGATTCGGCAGTGTCACGGCGCGCTCTGACCCCGCCCTGACACGACGCTGATACGAAACTGACAAACTCAGGTGCAACCCTGAGTCTTCATTTCTTCATGCGAGAAGTTCAGGGCTTGCGAGATCAGTGTTTTCTCTGAACCGCCGCCGGCAAGGCTGACACCGAGACCCAGTCGGGCCCGTCGAACCAGGGCTCGCCACGCAGGTAGGCCGAGAGCATCGGCAGGCCGTCCAGGCCCCAGAAGAGCTTGCCGTCGACCTCGACCGTGGGCACGCCGAAGAGCCCGCGCGAGGCGGCGGCGGTGGTGGCCGACTTGAGCTCGTCCTTGACCTCGGCACCGGCCGGGTCGCGCTGCGGGGCGAGCCGCTGCGCCAGCTCGGCGAGCCTGTCGGCATCGGCCGCATCGGCGCCACCGCGCCACACGTGGTGCAGCACCTGTTCGCAGGCCCAGCGGTTGGGCGTGCCGCCAGCCGGTGCGGTGGCGAGCAGCAGGCGCAGCAAGGCGAGCGGGTTGAACGGGTGCGCCGCCGGCATCTGCAAGGGCACACCGAGCGAGTGGCCCAGCCACAGCACCTGGCGGTAGGTCCAGTCGCGCTTGGGTGCGATCTCGGCCGGGCCCCTCTGCCCCCAGTGCTGCAGCAGCCCGGCCAGCAGCACGGGCTCGTAGCGCACGCTGTGGCTCACGCCCTCCAGCACCTGCGGCAGGCGCTCGAATGCGAGGTACGCAAAGGGCGAGATCGGATCGAAGCTGAAGCGAAGCTGTTTCATTTCGGCGGGCTCTCGGCGAAGAACGGTTGTTCGGCCTGCCGCTGCTCGATCAGGCGCCACACGCGGCGCTTCGCCTCGTCGTCCAGCGTCGACCAGGCGGCGATCTCGTCGATCGTGCGCAGGCAGCCCTCGCACAGGCCGCTCTGCGCATGCATGCGGCACACGCTGATGCAGGGGCTCGGAACCGGGGCGGCGGAAGGGGACGGCATGTCAGGACGGCGTGACGTCGGCCATCGGCGCGCCCGTCATCGCCTGCAGTTGCGCGGGCGTGAGCTTGAAGACGCCGTTGGGGTGGCCGGCGGCGGCCCAGATCTCGTCGAAGCGCGCGAGCATGCGGTCGATCAGCATCACCGGCGGTGTGAGGTGGCCGACCGGCGACACGCCGCCGATCGAGTAGCCGGTGGTCGCCTTCACGAACTCGGCATCGGCGCGCCCCAGCGCGCCGGTCAGCGCGGCCACCTTCTCCACGTCGACACGCAGGTCGCCC
>DASWSY010000628.1:0-1713 GCA_036402415.1 Rhizobacter sp.
CCGGGCGCGGTGCTCAACGACGCACCGCCGGTCTTCTACGACAACGGCGACCATCACCCGCAGCAGGGCACGCTGCTCGGCTTCTGGCTGTACCTGATGAGCGACTGCCTCATCTTCGCCGTGCTCTTCGCCACCTACGCCGTGCTCGGCCGCTCGTATGCGGCCGGCCCATCGGGCGCCGACCTGTTCGACCTGAACCTCGTCGCCATCAACACCGGCCTGCTGCTGCTGTCGTCCATCACCTACGGCTTCGCGATGATCGGTGCGCAGCACAAGCGCAAAGGACAGGTGCTGGGCTGGCTCGCGATCACCGGCCTGCTGGGCCTGGGCTTCCTCGGCATCGAGCTCTACGAGTTCGCGCACCTCATCCACCAGGGCGCGGGCCCGCAGCGCAGCGCTTTCCTGTCGTCGTTCTTCACGCTGGTGGGCACGCACGGCCTGCACGTCACCTTTGGCTGCATCTGGCTCGTGACGCTGATGGTGCAGGTGAGCAAGCACGGCCTCATCCCCGAGAACCAGCGCCGGCTGATGTGCCTGTCGATGTTCTGGCACTTCCTCGACGTCGTGTGGATCGGCGTCTTCACCTTCGTCTACCTCATGGGAGTGATGCAATGAGCGGCACGCATGCAGAGCTCGCCCACGGCGCGCACGACCCCGGCCACAGCGAGCCGCACGGTCACGACGATCACGATGGCGGCTACCACTTCAGCGTCAAAGGCTATGTGATCGGCTTCCTGCTGGCGGTGGTGCTCACCGCCATCCCGTTCTGGCTGGTGATGGGCAAGGTGCTGCCCACGCCCGGCCTCACGGCGGCGGTGATCCTCGGCTTCGCAGCGGTGCAGATCGTCGTGCACATGATCTATTTCCTGCACATGAACTCGAAGATCGAAGGCGGCTGGTCGATGCTCGCGCTGATCTTCACCGGGGCGCTGGTGCTCATCATGCTGGCCGGCTCGATCTGGGTGATGTATCACCTGAACACGAACATGATGCCGGTGCACGACATGCGGAACATGCCATGACCACGACCTCCCTCCAGACGCCCGCCGTCGACGCGAACGACGACACCGAAGACTTCGACGCCAGCACCGCGTCGGCCCGCCCGGTGCTCTGGGTCGTGCTGCTGCTCGCCGGCCTGTTCGCGCTGGCCGGTTTCGTGGCCCTCGGCATGTGGCAGGTCAACCGCCTCAACTGGAAGACCGAACTCATCGAGCGCGTGGACCAGCGCGTGAAGGCCGCCCCCGTGCCCGCGCCCGGCCCAGCCGAATGGGCGGGTCTGAACGAGACCAGC
Source organism: Rhizobacter sp. (assembly GCA_036402415.1). Lineage (GTDB taxonomy): Bacteria > Pseudomonadota > Gammaproteobacteria > Burkholderiales > Burkholderiaceae_C > Rhizobacter. The sequence goes on from DASWSY010000628.1 coordinate 1,292, forward strand.
GCCGAGTACCGCCGCGTGACGCTGCGTGGCCGTTATGTCCACGAGCAGGAGACGCTGGTGCAGGCGATGACGGCGCTCGGCAGCGGCTACTGGGTGCTCACGCCGATGCGCACCGAGCAGGGCTTCGTGGTGCTGGTCAACCGCGGCTTCGTGCCGCCCGACAAGCGCGATCCGGCCACCCGCCCCGTCACGACGGGCGATGCGCTGCAGTCGGTCGAGGGCCTGCTGCGCATGTCGGAGCCGCGCGGCCGCGTGCTGCAGGACAACGACGCCGCCGCCAACCGCTGGTACTCGCGCGACGTGGCGGCCATCGCGGCCGCGCGCGGTGTGGGCGATGCGAAGTCGGTCGCGCCGTATTTCGTCGACGCGGCCGCGGCCAACGACGCGCCGCTCGACTGGCCGCGCCCCGGCCTCACGGTGCT
>DASWSY010000629.1:0-3523 GCA_036402415.1 Rhizobacter sp.
AGCGGCGAGAGGTGCTCGGTGTCGAAGACCAGGATGCCCTGGCCTTTCACGTCTTCCAGTCCATCGACGATGGCGCGTTGCAGTTTGCGGATGTCCATTCAGCTCCTGGGGGTGCCTCGGTAGAGGTCGTTCTGGTCAATATAGCGTGCGACTGCGGGAGGCACCAGATCGGTGACCCCCTCGCCCCGCGCCACGTGGGCCCGGATCGCGGTGGATGAAATGTCCATCATCGGCAGCGGCACCATCTGGTGAGGCACCTTCTGGACGTCGGCGTGCGGCGCGGGCGTCACGCCCGGCCGGTTGGCGATGGCGAGCGTCACCCGCGAGAGCAGTTCGCGCCAGTCGCGCCAGGTGTGCAGGCCGGCGTACTGGTCCTGGCCGAGGATCAGGAACCACGCGCTGCCGGGCTCCCGGGCCTGCAGCTCGCGCACGGTGTCGAGCGTGAAGCTCGGCCCCTGGCGCTTGAGTTCGCAGCGCTCGAGCACGAAACGCGCTTCACCCTCGATGGCCAGGCGCACCATCGCCTCGCGGTGCTGCGGCGCGGCAAGCTGGCGCGACTTCTGCCACGGCTGCCCGGCCGGGATCCATCGCACTTCGTCGAGCGACAGCTCGGCCAGGGCCTGGCGGGCCAAGGCCACATGCGCACTGTGCACCGGATCGAAGCTGCCGCCGAAGAGCCCGATCCGCTTCATTCAGCCGCCCAGTCGCGTGGGCGCAGGAAGTCGCTGTACAGCGTCGCCTCGGGCGTGCCCGCCTCGGGCGACCAGTCATAGCGCCAGGTCACGACCGGCGGCATCGACATCAGGATGCTCTCGGTGCGCCCGCCCGACTGCAGGCCGAACAAGGTGCCGCGGTCGAAGACGAGGTTGAACTCGACATAGCGGCCGCGCCGGTAGGTCTGGAAATCGCGCTCGCGCTCGCCCCAGGCCAGGCCCTTGCGGCGCTGCACGATCGGCAGGTAGGCACCGATGAAGGCATCACCCACCGCACGCATCAGCGCGAAGCTCTGCTCGAAGCCGCCCTCGGCGTCGCTCAGCGAAAAGTCGTCGAAGAACACGCCCCCGATGCCACGCGGCTCGTTGCGGTGCTTCAGGAAGAAGTACTCGTCGCACCACTGCTTGAAGCGCGGGTACTTGTCGGCGCCGAAGGGTGCCAGCGCATCACGGTTCACGCGGTGGAAGTGGCGCGCGTCTTCCTCGAAGCCGTAATACGGCGTGAGGTCCATGCCGCCACCGAACCACACGACCGGATCGCGCCCCGCCGGCAGCGCAGCGAACATGCGCACGTTCATGTGCACGGTGGGCACGTAGGGGTTGCGCGGGTGGAAGACGAGCGACACGCCCATCGCCTCGAAGGGCGCACCCGCGAGTTCGGGCCGGTGCGCGGTCGCCGAGGGCGGCATCGCCGGGCCCTTCACGTGCGAGAAGTTGCAGCCGCCCCGCTCCAGCAGCGTGCCCCCTTCCACGAGCCGCGACAGGCCATCGCCCTGCAGGCGCTCGCCGGGCCGGCGGGTCCACCCGTCGCTGACAAACCGGTCGCCACTTTCTGCCTCCATCGCGCCCAGGATGCGGTCCTGCAACCCCAGCAGGTAGTGGCGGACGTCCGAGCCGCGTGGATGCGACATCAGCGTTTGATGGCCCGATGGCCGATGTCGCGCCGGAACTGCGCCCCGTCGAAGCGGATGCTGCTCAGCACCTCGTAGGCGCGTTGCTGGGCCATCTTGACCGAATCGCCGAGCGCTGTGACGCCCAGCACGCGGCCGCCCGAGGTCACCGGTGCGCCATCCTTCAAGGTCGTACCGGCGTGGAACACCATCGCGTCGGGCGTCTCGGCCGGCAGGCCGGTGATCGCATCACCCTTGCGCGGGTCCAGCGGGTAGCCGGCCGCCGCCATCACCACGCACAGCGCGGCGCGGCGGTCCCATTGCAGCTCGACCTGGTCGAGCGTGCCGTCGGTCGCGGCCATCAGCACATCGAAGAGGTCGCTCTTCAGGCGCATCATGATCGGCTGCGTCTCGGGGTCGCCCATGCGGGTGTTGAACTCCAGCGTGCGGGGCACGCCGTGCTCGTCGATCATCAAACCCGCATAGAGGAAGCCGGTGAACGGCACGCCATCCTTCGCCATGCCTTCGATGGTCGGCAGGATGATCTCGTGCATCGCCTTCGCGTGCACGTTGGGCGTGACCACCGGCGCCGGCGAGTAGGTGCCCATGCCGCCCGTGTTGGGGCCTGCATCGCCGTCCTGCAGGCGCTTGTGATCCTGGCTGGTGGCGAGCGGCAGCACGTTCTTGCCGTCGCACAGTACGATGAAGCTGGCTTCTTCGCCCTGCAGGAACTGCTCGATGACGACGCGTGCGCCGCCTTCGTTGTGCTGCACGCCCAGCCTGTTCGCCTTGTCGTCAGGGGCCAGCATCCAGTCGACGGCCTGATGCGCTTCTTCGAGCGACATCGCCACGACCACGCCCTTGCCCGCCGCCAGGCCGTCGGCCTTCACGACGATGGGCGCACCCATCTTGTCGACGTAGGCGTGGGCGGCCTTCAGGTCGGCAAAGGTCTCGTAGGCGGCGGTCGGGATGCCATGCCGCTTCATGAAGTCCTTCGAAAAGGCCTTGGAGCTTTCGAGCTGCGCCGCGGCCCTGGTGGGGCCGAAGATGCGCAGGCCGCGCGCGCGGAACTCGTCGACCACGCCGGCGGCGAGAAACGCCTCGGGGCCGACGACCGTCAGCGCGATCTTCTCGGACACCGCGAAGTCGGCAAGGGCCTTCACGTCGGTGATGGCGACGTTCTTGAGATGCGGGCTGAGCGCCGTGCCGCCGTTGCCCGGCGCCACGTAGACCGTCTGCAGCTTGGGCGACTGCGCGAGCTTCCAGGCGATGGCGTGTTCACGGCCGCCGGAGCCGATGACCAAGACTTTCATTCGTGGATCACCGCGTTGTGATAGACCTCTTGCGCGTCGTCGAGGTCTTCCAGCACGTCAAGCAGCTTCTGCATGCGCTGGGCGTCTTCGCCGGTGAGGTCGATGGTGTTCTCGGCGCGCATCGTCACCTCGGCGACCTCGGGCTTGAGGCCGGCGGTTTCGAGCGCCTTCTTCACCGCCTCGAAGTCGTGGGGCGACGACAGCACCTCGAGCGAGCCATCGTCATGGGTCACCACGTCGTCGGCGCCGGCTTCGAGTGCCACTTCCATCACCTTGTCCTCGCTCGTGCCGGGTGCGAACACGAGCTGACCGCAGTGCTTGAACTGGAAGGCCACCGAGCCTTCGGTGCCGAGATTGCCGCCGTACTTGCTGAACGCATGCCGCACTTCAGCCACGGTGCGCACCTTGTTGTCGGTCATGCAGTCGATGATGACGGCGGCGCCGCCGATGCCGTAGCCCTCGTAGCGGATTTCGTCGTAGTGCACCCCTTCGAGGTTGCCGGTGGCCTTGTCGACGTTCTTCTTGATCGTGTCGGCCGGCATGTTGGCGGCCTTGGCCTTCTCGATGGCCAGCCGCAGGCGTGGGTTCATGTTGGGGTCGCCGCCGC
>DASWSY010000630.1:0-11464 GCA_036402415.1 Rhizobacter sp.
CGTCACGGGCACCACTTCACTCGCCTGGAATGGGTACGGAAAGCGCCAGTTGAAGCCGGCGTCCACCGTGTGGCTGTACTTGCCGAACGACGTCACCACCGCCTGATGGCCTTCCTGCACGATGAAGAAGCCACTGGCCGCCCACACGAGCACCACCAGGCCTGCGACGAGGCTGACGCCGATCCCGGTGCCGCGCATGTCGGGCTGGAAGTTCGGCTCTCCACCGCCGCCCGATCCACCGGCACGCTGGCGCCCTCCGAAGAGATTGCTCAGCTTGCGGTTGAAGTCGCGCCAGAGTTCATCGAGGTCGGGCGGACCGTCACCTCGGCCACCGTTGTTGAGCACCAGTTCGGGCCGGCGCCCGAGGCGGCCGCGTGCCGCGCTTAGCGCCCCGGTCAGCAGCGCGCGGGCCGCGCTGGCCACCGCGCGCACGCGAGACGGCTGTTCGCCAGAGGGAGAAGGGGTAACGCTCATGGTCATGACAGGTTCAGAGTTGTCGTCTGTACGCTCTGGGATCGGCCGCGGCATCAACATCATGCTGTGTAGGCGGTGCAGCGGTCGTAGATGCCGTCTCGTGGTCGAAGTTCAAGCCGGGATCGCGGTTTGCCCTTATGGCGTCTGCGATGAGGCGCCGCAATTCGGGAAGCCCGGTGCCCTCAAGCGCGCTCACGAAGACTCGCGGCACCCGCACACCCCCTTCGCGTTCGAGCACGTCGCTCCGCACCTGAGGTCGCTGCGACTCGGCGAGATTATCGAGCTTGTTGTAGACGAGGATCTGCGGAATGCCGTCAGCACCGATCTCCTGCAGCACACGCTGCACTTCGGCCATCTGCTCATCGAGGACCGGACTCGCTGCATCCACCACGTGGAGCAGCAGGTCGGCGTCGGCGGCCTCCTGCAAGGTCGCCTCGAACGCCTCGACCAGCTTGTGCGGCAGGTCGCGAATGAAGCCGACGGTGTCCGACAGGGACGTCGTGGTGTCGATCTCTTCCAGGTAGAACTGGCGGGTGGTGGTGTCGAGCGTCGCGAAGAGCTGGTCGGCCGCGTAGGCACGTGCCTTCACGAGGGCGTTGAACAGCGTCGATTTGCCGGCGTTGGTATAACCCACCAGCGAAATGCGGAAGGTGCCGCTTCGTTCGCGCGAGCGCCGCTGCGTCCCGCGCTGGCGCTTGACCTTGACCAGGCGCTCCTTCACCGACTTGATGCGCTCGGCGATCATGCGGCGGTCGAGTTCGATCTGCGCCTCGCCGGGCCCGCCACGGGTACCGATGCCCCCGCGCTGGCGTTCCAGGTGGCTCCACCGCCTGACCAGGCGCGTCGACAGGTACTGCAGCCTGGCGAGTTCGACCTGCAGCTTGCCCTCGTGGCTCTGCGCCCGCGCCCCGAAGATCTCGAGGATCAACATCGTGCGGTCGGCCACGGCCACGCCGAGGTGGCGCTCCAGGTTGCGCTGCTGCGCCGGCGACAGGGCCTGGTCGAAAAGCACGGCTTCCGCCTTGTGCCCCTCGACGAGCGCTTTGATCTCGTCGGCCTTGCCCGAGCCCACGAAGAGCGCCGGGTCGGGCGCCTTGCGTTTGGCGATGACCCGCGCCACCGGCACGTCGCCCGCCGATTCGGCGAGCAAGGCCAGTTCATCGAGGGTCTCGTCGAAGTGCGCGCGTCCGCCGAGGTCAACGCCCACCAGGATGGCCCTCGGGGAATCGCCCGCCGCCGAGGCGGCGGTGGGAGCCGCTGCAGTCAAGGTGAGGTCCGCCTGAGCGGGCGCAGCCGGGAGTTCAGGTCTGCTCCGGAGCCTCTGCGGCGTGGAAATTCACCGCGCGGCCCGGCACGACGGTCGAGATCGCGTGCTTGTAGACCATCTGCGTCACGGTGTTTCGCAACAGCACGACGTACTGGTCGAAGGACTCGATGTGGCCCTGCAGTTTGATGCCGTTCACAAGGTAGATCGACACCGGAACATGCTCCTTGCGAAGCAGGTTCAGAAACGGGTCTTGTAGAAGCTGCCCTTTATTGCTCACGATATGCTCCGTGATATGTAGTGGATGAGGCTGTCACGTTAACACAGCAACTGCGACACGACGCCGCATTCAGGGCAATGAGCCTAGTCTTTGTCGGCGTAGGGATTCTTGCTCGACCGCATCTCGATGCGAAGAGGCGTGCCCACGAGCTTGAAGTGCTCGCGAAAGCGCATTTCCAGATACCGCTTGTACACGTCGGTCACGTGCTCCAGCGAGTTGCCGTGGATCACGATCACCGGCGGGCTCATGCCGCCCTGGTGGGCGTAGCGCAGCTTGGGCCGGAAACCGCCCGAGCGCTTGGGCGTCTGGAACTCCACCGCCTCGTGCAGCAAGCGGGTCAGCACCGGCGTGCTCATCTTGCGCGTGGCCGAGGCATGGGCGTCGGCGATCGACTGCCACAGCGGACCGAGCCCCTGGCGCTTCAGCGCTGAAATGCGCAGCACGGGCGCGAACTTGAGGAAGGCCAGGCGCTGGGCGATCGAGCGCTCCAGCACCTCTCGCTGGTAGTCGTCGATGGCATCCCATTTGTTGACGGCCAGCACCACGGCCCGCCCGCTTTCCAGGATGTAGCCGGCGATGTGGGCGTCCTGCTCGCTCACGCCCTGCGTGGCGTCGAGCAGCAGCAGGACAACGTCGGCACTGGCGATCGCCTGCAGGGTCTTGACCACCGAGAACTTCTCGATCGCCTCGAACACCTTGCCCTTGCGGCGCAACCCGGCGGTGTCGATGAGCTCGAACTTCTGCCCGTGGCGCTCGAACGGCACGCGGATCGCGTCGCGCGTGGTGCCAGGCATGTCGAAGGCGACCAGCCGCTCCTCGCCCAGCCAGGTGTTGATGAGGGTGGACTTCCCCACATTGGGGCGGCCGGCGACAGCCAGTCGGATCGGCGCCTGCGCATCGCTGCCCTCCTCCCCCTCGGGTTCATCGTCGAACGGGAAATCCGCCAGCACCGCGTCGAGCAGGCTGCGGATGCCCTGCCCATGCGCCGACGAAATCGGGTGAGGCGTGCCCATGCCCAGTTCGTACAACTCGCCGAGCAGGGGCGACTCGCTCATGCCCTCGGCCTTGTTGGCGGCCAGGAAGACCTTCTTGTTTGCGGTGCGCAGGTAGCGCGCGATGTCGTGGTCCTGGGCCGAAACGCCGGCGCGCACGTCCACCACGAAGATCACCGCATCGGCTTCGGCGACGGCCTGCCGCGTCTGCTTGGCCATCTCCTTGACGATGCCCGTGCTGCTGTCGGGCTCGAAGCCGCCAGTGTCGACCACGATGTACTCGCGATCGGCCAGGCGCCCGTCGCCATAGTGCCGATCTCGGGTGAGGCCGGAAAAATCGGCCACGATCGCATCACGGCTCTTGGTCATGCGGTTGAACAGGGTGGACTTGCCCACGTTGGGGCGACCCACCACCGCAATCACTGGTTTCATGGGATCAGGCGTCCGCGGTCACTCGGGACGAAAGGCATGCAGCCCACCGTCGGTGGTGACCACCAGCACGGTGAGCCCCGAGACGGCCGGTGTGCTCTTGATCGCACTGCCGTCGGTGGGCAGGCGCAGCACGGCTTCTCCGGTGTCGCGCGAAAACCAGTGCACCATGCCCTTGAGATCGCCGATCACCGCCGCCTTGCCCACCACGGTGGGGGCGCTCAGGCTGCGGTACAGCAGGCTTTCGACGGTCCAGGCGGGGGTGCCGTCGCCGGCCTTCCACGCGCTCACCCGATCGGAGGCGTCGACGCCCACCACCATCTGGTCGTCGGCGCCCACGCCCGCGAGCCCGCCGGCGTTGCGCGTCCACAGGGTGCTGCCACGCTCGGCGTTCACGCAGGCCACGGCGGCCTGGTAGGAGCGGGCGCAGATCACGTCGCCCACGCGTACGGCCGGACCGACGACGTCGGCGAGGCGCTCGACCTCGTTGGTGCCGCGCGGCGTCGCCAGGGTCGCTTCCCAGCGCGAGGTGCCGCGCAAGGGGTCGAGGCCCGTGAGCTTGGCGCCCTGGCCAACCACCAGCGTGTCCTTGAAAGGCATCAGGACACCGGCGCTCGCGAGATTCAGGGCGTCGCTCGGGCGCTGGTAGGTCCAGAGCTTGCGGCCGTCGAGCGCGTCGAACGCGTGTACCGAACGGTCGACCGCGAGCACGAAGACACGCTCCCCAGCGACCAGCGGTGCCGTGACCACGCGCGAGGGCAAGGCCTGGCGCCAGGCCACCTTGCCGGCCTGCAGGGTGACGAGCTGGTTGTCGCGCGTCACCACGCTGGTGAACCGGCCATCGGTGCCGACGCCCGCGCTGAGCTTGTCGCCGACCTTGGCGCGCCACACTTCCTTGCCGGTGTCGGCCTGCAGGGCCAGCACGAGGCCGCTGTCGTCGGCCACCGTGAAGACGCCGGCGTGGACCGCCACCGCGAGGGGGAAACTCACCTTGCCGATGTCTTCCTTCCAGACCTGACGACCGGCCACCTTGGCGGCCAGCGGCTGCAGCGGCGTCGGGTCGGGCCGGCCAGACGAGGCGCAGCCCGCGAGGACCGCCGACAGGATCAGCGCGCCGATGCGGCGCCCGCAGACCGTCATGTGCCGGCTCCGGCGAGAGGCGCCGTCTTCGGCGTTTCGGCAGGCGGCGCTGCGCCGAGCGCGGCCAGCTTGGCCTCGACGATGCGGCGGTATTCCGTCGCCTCGTCCATCGCCTTCCATGCCTGCAGGTAGGCGGCCTTGGCGTCGTCCTTCTTGTCCTGCGCGAGCAGCACGTCGCCGCGGCGGTCGGCCACGAGCGCGGCGAACTCCTTGCTGTTCGCGCCGTCGAGTTGTTTGAGGGCGTCGTCGTACTTCTTTTCGTCGAGCAGCAACCCGGCCAGGCGCAGGCGCGCCACGGTGCGGTACTCGTCTTCGCTCGCGTTCTCGGCGGCCCAGCCGAGGGTGGCCCGCGCGGCTTCGCCCTGGCCCTTGTCGTGCTGCAGCTTCGCCGTGAGAAGCGCACTCTGCTGTGCGTAGCCGGTGCCGCCGAAGCGCTCCTTCATGTCGCTGAAGACACGTGCGGCCTTGTCGACATCACCCGCCTGAGCGGCCTTCTCGAGCTCTTCGAAGAGCACGCCGGCCTTCACGGCCTGCTCGCGCTTCCAGTTGTTCCAGCCCATCCAGCCGGCATAACCGCCGAGGGCGAGGACCAGCACCCAGGTGATGAGGTTGCCGTACTGCTTCCAGAAGGCTTTGAGCTGGTCGAGTTGTTCCTGCTCGTCGAGGTCGAGGTGCGTGGCCATGGCAATGGGCGTTTCTGCGAAAGAGTCGGGGATTATGCGGCCAGCAGTTCAGCCGCCCAGGTGGCGACCTCATCGAGACGCAGGCTGCGCTGCGGCACGGCGGCATCGCGCAGCGACTTGAGAGACACCTCGCCGCGCGCCACCTCGTCATCGCCGAAGATGAGGGCGAAGCGGGCGCCGCTGGCATCGGCCCGCTTGAACTGGCTCTTCATGCTGCCGCCGCCGGCGTGCATCAGTACCGAGACGCCGGCGCGGCGCAGCGCCTCCAGGGTGACCATCGCCGGCGCGGTCGCCGCGTCGCTCGGGATCACCGCGTAGACGAGCGGCGCACTGTTCGGCACGGGTACGGCTAGTTCCTGCAGGAGCAGGAGCAGCCGCTCGATGCCGAGGCCGAAGCCCACCGCAGGTGCCGGCTTGCCGCCAAGCTGTTCGATCAGCCCGTCGTAGCGCCCTCCTCCGCACACCGTGCCCTGCGAGCCCAGGTGGTCGGTGACCCACTCGAAGACGGTGAGGTTGTAGTAGTCCATGCCGCGCACCAGGCGGGTGTTGACGCGGTAGTCGAGCCCGGCCGCGTCGAGCACCTTGCGCACGGCGTTGAAGTGCGCGAGCGAGGCCTCCCCGAGGAAGTCCATCAGCTTGGGTGCAGCCTCGACCACCGCCTGCATCGCCGGATTCTTGGTGTCGAGGATGCGCAGCGGGTTGCTGTGCAGGCGGCGCTTCGCGTCCTCGTCGAGCGTGTCGGCGTGTAGCTCGAAGTGGCGGATCAGCGCCTCGCGGTGGGCGCGGCGCTCCTCGGGCTGGCCGAGGCTGTTGATCTCGAGCCGCACGTGCTGGCCGACGATCAGGCCCAGTTCGCGCCAGAGGCTGCGCACCATCAGGATCATCTCGGCGTCGACATCCGGGCCGGCATAGCCGAGCGCCTCCACGTCGAGCTGGTTGAACTGCCGATAGCGCCCCTTCTGCGGTCGCTCGTGGCGGAACATCGGCCCCATGGTCCAGATGCGCAGCGGCCCGTTGTAGAGCGCGTTGTGTTCGACCATCGCACGCACGATGCCGGCGGTCGCCTCGGGCCGCAGCGTGAGCTTGTCGCCGTTCATCGAGTCGGTGAAGGAGTACATCTCCTTCTCGACGATGTCAGTCACCTCGCCGAGGCCGCGCACGAAGAGCGCGGTGGGCTCGACGATGGGCGTCAGCAGGTACTGGTAGCCGTAGCTCTGCAGCACGCGGCGCACCGTGGTCTCGAACCAGGCCCAGAGGGCCGAGTCCGGCAGCTTCTCGGTGCGCGGCACCGAGGGCGGCAGGATGTCGTTCATGCCCTTCACGGCCTGCAGGGCGGCGTTCTTTTTGTCAGCCATCTCAAACGGAAGATGAGGAAAGGGGGGCCGTCGTGTGTGACGGCATCGTTCGCCGGAGCGCGCGGCCCGGGTCAGGCCGGCGCGGTCGAATGCTGCGCGGTCGCGCTGCCGTAGCGCTTCTCGATGTAGTTCTCGACCAGCGCCTGGAATTCTTCGGCGATGCGCTCTCCACGCAGCGTGAGCGCCTTCTCGCCATCGATGAATACCGGCGCGGCCGGCGCTTCGCCGGTGCCGGGCAGGCTGATGCCGATGTCGGCATGCTTGCTCTCGCCCGGACCGTTGACGATGCAGCCCATCACCGCGACCTTCATCTTCTCGACGCCCGGGTAACGCGCGCGCCACACCGGCATCTGCAGGCGCAGGTAGTCGTCGATCTGCTTGGCGAGTTCCTGGAAGGTGGTGCTGGTGGTGCGGCCGCAGCCCGGACAGGCGGTCACGCTCGGGTTGAACGAGCGCAGGCCGAGGGCCTGGAGGATCTCCAGCGCGACGACGACCTCCTGCGTACGGGCTTCGCCCGGCTGCGGCGTGAGCGAGACGCGGATGGTGTCGCCGATGCCCTCCTGCAGCAGCAGCGACAGCGCCGCGGTCGAGGCCACCGTGCCCTTGGTGCCCATGCCGGCTTCGGTGAGCCCGAGGTGCAGCGGGTAGTCGCAGCGCTTGGCGAGCGCGCGGTACACGCTCACGAGGTCCTGCACCCCGGACATCTTGCACGACAGCACGATCTGCCCGGCCCGCAGGCCGACGTCTTCGGCACGCCGGGCCGACTCGACGGCCGAGGTGATGATCGCGCGGTACATGATCTGCTGCGGCTCGAAGGGCTCGGCCAGCTTGCCGTTCTCGTCCATCATCTGCGCGAGCAGTTCCTGGTCGAGGCTGCCCCAGTTGACGCCGATCCGCACGACCTTGTCGTACTTGGCAGCCACTTCGACCATCTGCGCGAACTGCTTGTCGCGCTTGTCGCCCTTGCCCACGTTGCCGGGGTTGATGCGGTACTTCGACAAGGCCTCGGCGCAAGCCGGGTAGTCGGTGAGCAGACGGTGCCCGTTGTAGTGGAAGTCGCCGACCAGCGGCACGTCGATGCCCATGCGGTCGAGCTGGTCGCGGATGTGCGGCACGGCGGCCGCGGCTTCCGGGGTGTTCACGGTGATGCGCACGAGCTCGGAGCCGGCCACTGCCAGCTCCTTGACCTGGATCGCGGTCTCGATCACGTCCACCGTGTCGGTGTTGGTCATGGACTGCACACGCACCGGCGCGTCGCCACCGATGGTGACCAGCCGCGACCCCCAGCGCACCTGCGCCTGCAGGTTGCGCCGCACGAGCGGCACGGCCGGCTCAATGAAATCGTCGAGGGCAGGACGGGCCTGGGTCATCACATCACCTGAGTTCAAGCTTGGCCACGTTGTCGCGGGAAGGGGCCAGTTCGACCGGGCGCCCCCGGAACGAGACCTGCGTGGCCGACGCGTTGCCGATTTTCACCCGCAGCGGAGTAGGCCCATCGAGGCCCACGGCTTCTCCGGCTTCCAGCAACCTGGACATCAACGGGTTGCCGCGGCCGTCGATCACCTCGACCCACGACTGGGCCTGGGCGCGCAGCAGCAACGCGCCACCTGGCGCGACCGGCGCCACACTGGCAGGCACGGCAGAAGGCTCCGCAGCCCCCGGCGCGGCCGAGGCACTGCTGGCAGCGGTCGATGCAGCCGGCGCGACGGGAAGCGCCTCCGAATCCGCTGCGACCACCGGCGGCGGCAGGGTGACGACGACCGAAGCCGCCTCGGGCACCGGCGCCGGGACTTCCGCCTGGCCGACGCCCGCCATGCCCGACCCGGTGATCTGAGCGACCCAACCCGCCGGCAGCAGATACAGCACGACGCTCGCCACGACGAGCACCAGGGCCGCGATCACGATCGGGTTGCCGAGAAAGCTGAGGTCGCTCGGGACGCGGCGGCCGGGCTTGTCCCGGAACGGCTCGTTCAGGCCCATGCTGAGCTGCGACAAGCCCTGGTCGGCCGGCTGCGGCAGCAGCGCCAACACCGGCGTGGCATCGATCTTCAGCGTGCGGCAGACCGTCTGGGCCAGTGCGCGGGTGAAGGTGGCGCCGGGCAGCTCGTCGTAGCGATCCGCCTCGAGCAGTTCCAGCTTGCGCGGCGCGACCTTGATGGACGTGGCCAGCGCCGCGACGTGCAAACCCTTGGCGAGGCGGGCCTGCCTCAGCAGGCTGCCGGCGGTGTCGGGGGTCGGTGCGGGTTCGGCGCTCGGGTTGTCGCTCGTCGTGTCACTCATTGAAGAGGCCCCGATCGAAGGCCGACGTCTCGCGCGATTGGGGGAAGCGTGCGCGCAGCTCACGGCCGAGCTCGTTCACTCCCTGGCGATTGCCGAGCTTGTGCTCGATGCGCGCGGCCAGCCACAGGGTCTGTGCGCTCGACTGGTTGGGCGTCGAGTTCACCCGACGGATGTAGAAGCGTGCGCGCTCCGCCTCGCCGCGACGCAGAAGCACCTCGGCCAGGTTCACGGCCGCGGCCGGGTTCGCCGGGTCGCGCTCGTAGGCCTTGCTCAGGGCCAGTTCCGCTTCGGGCCACTCGCCTGCACGCGCATGGCAGATTCCGCTGGTCATCAGCGTGCGCGGGACACCGAGGTATTGCCGCGATGCCAGCGCCTGCTGGAAGAGCGCCTGCGCTTCGGGATAGCGTTTCTGCTGGCACTGGTACCAGCCATAGTTGTGCAGGCTGTCGCCGTCGTTCGGGTTGAGCTGCAGCGCACGGCGGAAGCTCTCCTGCGCGAGCACGTCGTCGCCGAGCGCTGCGTAGATCAGGCCGCGCAGGTTGAAGGCTTCGCCCAGGTTCGGGTTCAGCGACACGGCTTGCTTCACCTCGTCGAGCGCGGTGGTGTACTGGCCCCTGCCGAAATAGGCGCTGGCCAGCTCCAGGCGCACGCGGGCACGCTTGCTGGTTTCGCTCTCGTCGGATTCGGTGACGCGGTCACGCGTCTCCCCCGGAGCGGACGTCGGGGGTGGCATGGCACACCCGGCCAGCCATGAACCGAACACCCAGCAAGCGGCGGCGACCCACAAGCGATTGCGGCCCAGGCTCATGCATGTTTCTCCGGAGGTTTGGAAGAAGAGGTCTTGCGGTGGATCTGGATTGGTGCGCGCGTCATGCGCTCGGCGACGTTGGTCCGATCCTGGACCTCGCCGGCGAGCTGGCCGCACGCCGCTGCGATGTCATCGCCCCTGGTCTTGCGCACAGTGGTCACCACGCCGGCGTCTTGAAGAACGCGCGCAAACGCCGTGACGCGTTCACGCGGCGAGCGCGTCAGCCCCGATTCGGGGAAGGGGTTGAACGGAATGAGGTTGAACTTGCACGGCACGCGGCGGCTGATCTGCACCAGCGCCTGGGCATGCGCCTCGGTGTCGTTCACGCCGTCGAGCATGCAGTACTCGAAGGTGATGAAATCGCGCGGCGCCCGATCGAGGTAGCGGTTGCAGGCGTCGAGCAATTCGGCGATCGGGTACTTGCGGTTGAGCGGCACGAGGTTGTCGCGCAGCTCATCTTCGGGTGCGTGCAGGGACACGGCCAGCGCCACGGGGCAGTCCTCGCGCAGTCGGTCGATCATCGGGACCACGCCCGAGGTGGACACGGTCACGCGGCGGCGCGAGAGGCCATAGCCATGGTCGTCGAGCATCACGCGCAACGCCGGCACGAGGGCCGAGTAGTTCTGCAGCGGCTCGCCCATGCCCATCATCACCACGTTGGTGATGGCCCGTTCTCCGGCCGCGAGGTTCAGGCGTTTGCGCAGGTGGTGCTCTGCAAACCACAGCTGGGCCACGATCTCGCCGGTGCTGAGATTCCGGCTGAAGCCCTGGTGCCCCGTCGAGCAGAATCGGCAGCCGACCGCGCAGCCGGCCTGCGACGAGACGCACAGCGTGCCGCGATCGTCTTCAGGGATGAAGACGCTCTCGACGGCGTTGCCGCCGCCCACGTCGAAGAGCCATTTGATCGTGCCGTCGCTGGACGCTTGCTCGCTCAGCACGGACAGGGGCGTGACCGCCGCCACGCCGGCGAGTTTCTCGCGCAGCGACTTGGCCAGGTCGGACATGGCCGAAAAGTCGGCCGCGCCCTTCTGATGGATCCAGCGAAAGAGCTGTGTGGCGCGGAAACGCTTCTCACCCAGCTGCTCGCAGAACGCAGCCAGTCCGTCGAGGTCGAAATCGAGCAGATTGGCCGGTGTCATGAGTCGGTTCCTTGCGCTCGGGCAGGCCACGCCTACGCGAGGCGCAAGGCCAGCCCTTAGCGGCTGTAGACGTTCATGCCGGGGAAGAAGAACGCCACTTCGACGGCGGCCGTTTCCGGTGCGTCGGAGCCGTGAACGGCGTTGGCGTCGATGCTGTCGGCGAAGTCGGCACGGATGGTGCCCTTCTCGGCCTTCTTCGGGTCGGTCGCGCCCATCAGGTCGCGGTGCTTGGCGATGGCGCCCTCGCCTTCGAGCACCTGGATCATCACGGGTCCGGAGACCATGAAGTCCACCAGGTCCTTGAAGAACGGACGAGCCTTGTGCACCGCGTAGAACTGCTCGGCTTCCTGGCGCGAGAGATGGGCCATGCGGGCCGCGATGATCTTGAGGCCGGCGCCTTCGAAGCGCGCGTAGATCTGGCCGATCACATTCTTCGCGACCGCGTCGGGTTTGATGATGGAAAGCGTACGTTCGATCGCCATATTTCTTCTCCTGAATCAAGCACTTGGCAAAGTTTTGGATTCTAACGCTTGAAGGTGGGTTCCTTCGTGAATACCAGCAGGGTTCAGCGACCGCGACGGTTGCCGCCGAAGCCGCCACCTCCGCCCCCGAAGCCGCCG
>DASWSY010000631.1:0-4387 GCA_036402415.1 Rhizobacter sp.
TGGACGTCGAGCGCGGCGCTCATGGTGGCCAAGCCCTCGTCGCAGCACCCCGAAGTGGCGATCAAGGACCCGACCGTCGTCTACTACGGTGGCCGCTGGCACGTGTTCTCGACGCAGGCCAAGGGCAACGGCTGGGGGCTCGAATACCGCTCGTTCACCGATTGGGCCAACGCCGGCTCGGCCAACCCGTACTTCCTCGACTCGACCCGCATCGGCGCGGGCTATCGCGCGGCGCCCTTCATCTTCTTCCACACGCCCTCGCAGCTCTGGTACCTCGTGTTCCAGAACGGCAACGCGGCCTACTCGACCAACCCCGACATCGGCAACCCGGGCGGCTGGAGCGCGGTGCGCACCTTCTACAGCAGCGTACCGAGCAACATCCAGGCGGACATCCGCGCCGGGGCCAACTGGCTCGACTTCGCGGTGGCCTGCGACACCGTCAACTGCCACCTCTTCTCGGCCGGCGACAACGGCAAGATCTACCGCTCGCAGACCACGCTCGCCAATTTCCCGAACGGCTTTGGCGCCACGGTGGTCACGCTGCAGGATGCCAACCGCAACCTGCTCTTCGAGGCTCCGCAGGTCTACAAGGTGCGCGAGACGGGGCAGTACCTGATGATCGTCGAGGCCATCGGCAGCAGCGGCCGCTACTTCCGCTCGTTCACGTCGAGCAGCCTGAGCGGCCCGTGGACGACGCTCGCGCACACCGAGAGCAACCCTTTCGCGGGCGATGCCAACGTGAGCTTCCCCACCGGCAAGTGGAGCCAGGGCATCAGCCACGGCGAGATCCTGCGCACCGGCTTCGACCAGAACCTCGAGATCAGCGCCTGCAACATGCGCTTCCTCTACCAGGGCCTGGCCCCCGGGGCGAGCGGCAGCTACGACCGACTGCCTTACCGCCTGGGCCTGCTCACGCAGACCAACTCGCCCTGCTGAGCCTCGCCCGTCAGGTGAAGCGCCGGCTCACGAAGCGCGAGCCGAGCAGGCCGAAGCGCCACGGAATGTCGACCGCCTTCGAGATGCCGATGCGCGGGCCGACCAGCACCTCCACCGGCGCCGGCGCGGGCCGCAGCTCGAAGGGCGCGCGGTCGAGCGGCAGGCCGTCGTGCGCGCGCGTGATGCCGAGCGCCTGGCCCACGCGCCCGGGCCCGGCGCAGAGCAGCCGTTCGTCGTGCAGGCCGCGGCGCGTGCGCATCGTGTCCAGGCCGTGCGTCGGCTCGATGGCCCGGATCAACACGCCGGCGCCGTGGCCGGCCTCGCGGCAGACGAAGTTCAGGCACCAGTGGATGCCGTACGAGCGGTACACATAGGCATGCGCCGGCGGGCCGAACATCGACGCGTTGCGCGGGGTGGGCCCGCTGAAGCTGTGCGAGGCGGGGTCGTCGGCGTCGTAGGCCTCGGTCTCGACGATGCGGCCACCCACGCCGTCGACCAGCAGCAGCGTGCCGATGAGGGCACGCGCCACGTCGACCGACGCGGCGGAGAAATCGATGGCGGCCGTCTGCCGGGAGGGGCGCATGCCGGCGTCAGCGCTCCTGAGGGGGGCTGGGCTGCAGCTTCTCGCGCAGCACCGCGTTGACCTCGGCCCCGAATATGAGCGTGGTGGCGCTGATGTAGAGAAACACCAGCGTGGCGACCACGCCTGCGAAGCTGCCGTACACCAGCGCCAGCTTGCCGGCGCTGCGCAGCGTGTACGACAGCACCGCCGCCGCCGCCACCCAGAGCGCCGCACCGACCAGCGCGCCCGGCAGCACGGTGCGCAGCCGCTGGTGGATGTCGGGCAGCCAGCCGTAGAGCAGCGCATAGAGCAGCGTGAGCGCGAGGAAGGCGATGCCGTAGCGCACGCCGTCGCGCAGCCAGAGCGTGTCGTGGCCCTCGCCCACCGTGTCCTGCATCAACTGCCAGATGTAGGGCATGACCACCACCGAGCTGAAGGCGGCCAGCACGCCGCTGCCCACGATGACCGTGAAGAGCGTGACCTTCAGGCGTGCCTTCCAGAACGGCAGGCCGCGCTCGATGCCGTAGGCGCGGTTGAGCGCGGTGCGCACCGCCTGCATGCCCGACGAGGCCGTCCACAGCGTGACGATCAGGCCCACGGCCAGCAGGGCCTGGTTGCGGTGCGCGAGCACCTCGTCGATGACCGGCTGCATCGCGTCGCGCACGATCTGCGGCGCATAGCCCATCACCCGCCCGGCCAGCGCCGCGGCGTCACCTGGCTTGCCCACGTAGGCCGCGGCGGCCGAGACCAGCAGCAAGAGCGGGAACATCGCGAGCACCGACGAGAAGGCCATGCTGCCCGCCTGGTTGGCGCTCTGGTGCAGCACGTAGTTGCGGATGGCCCGCAGCAGCACGCCCAGCCCGGGCGCGGCCAGCGCCGCGTGCCCCAGGCGCTGCCACGCCCCCCGCAGCCAGGCCATCAGGCCGCCTGCCAGCGCCGCCAGAACGACCGCTGCGGCTCCTTCGCTCCCTTCGCCAGCAAGAGGGGCACCAGCTCGTCCCGGCCATGCCGGCGTGCGGCTTGCAGCGGAGTCATGTTGTCCATCTCCGACAGCAGGTTCGGGTCGGCGCCGTGCTCGAGCAGCAGGCGCGTCACCTCGGGGTGGCCGTAGATCAGGCTCGCCACGAGCGGCGTGCAGAGAACCTCCGGGTGCTGGTAGTTGGGGTTCACGTGCTCGCGCAGGTGGTACTGCACCAGGGCCAGGTTGCCGGTCATGGCCGCGTGATAAAGGTCTTTCCAGTCGCCAGCAGACATGACGAATCGCCTCTCGAATCGGTGGAACGGATCACTGTAGCGGCGCCCGGCCGCCAGCGCGCGCGGGGGTTTCTCTAGTCCACCCAGGCCGGGTAGTAGCCCAGCCGCTCGTGCACGTCGGCGTCGTGCGCCGGGATGATCAGAAGGCCGGGGTTGGCCTGCTGGATGGCATGGAGCAGCCGCAGCGTCGCCTGCGTGGCCTCGGCATCGTGGTCGACCACGCGCCGCGACACCCAGGGCTTGGGCGACTGGTGGGTGACACCATCGACCTTCCACGCCACGTCGCCGATGAAGAGCGCCTGCCGGCCCGACGACAACGCCACCAGCACGCCCACCGAGCCCGGCGTGTGGCCGAAGAGCGGCAGCAGCACCACCGAGCCGTCGCCGAAGAGGTCGAGGTGCTGCTCGAAGGGGCCGAACCGCCGCGCCTCCAGCGCATAGGTGTGCCAGCGCGTGCCGGGCGCGTTCACCTGCGAGGGCAGCACCGACGGCGGTTTCGCCGCGCGCAGATACGCAAGCTCGCCCGCCGTGAGCCACACCTCGGCATCGGGGAAATCATGCAGGGCCGAGACATGGTCCCAGTGGCCGTGCGTGAGCACGATGCGCGACACCGGTCGCTCGCCGCGCGCATCGAGCTGCGCGCGCGCCGGGCTGAAGCCCTGGTAGCGCATCAGCGGCTTCACCCACCACGGCATCTCCTCGTCGAAGTGGCGGCCGGTCTGCGAGCCCAGGCCGCTGTCGATCAGGAAGCGGCCCGAGGGGTGGTTCACCAGCACCGCCACGTGGTTGGCCATCACCTTGCGCGACCAGCTCCCGCCGCTCCAGGTGAGCGCGTCGCGGGTGGGCGTCTCGCCGGTCTTGACGATGCTGAACTTGACGGCCGCCACCGGCTGAGCCGGCCGTGGCAACACGTGGCTCGGCGCCGCGGCGGCGGCAGGCGCCTGCGCGGCCACCTGGCCGCCGGCCGAGGCGATGCACACGAGCAGCACGGCGAAGACGGCGCGGCGGGCGAGGACGGGGAAGGCATGCGGCACGTGAGGACTCCTTGTAGAGTCGCGCAGCCTAAGCCTTGGACCCGGTCCAAGGTCAAGCCCATCCACCATCGACCGGTGCCCCCATGCGAATCGGACAACTCGCCCAACGTGCCGGCGTCAGCCGCGATGCCCTGCGCCTCTACGAACGTGCCGGCCTCATCGTGGCGACCCGCCGCGACAACGGCTACCGCCATTACGCGGACGACACCATCGTGCGGCTGCTGCTGATCCGCACCGGGCAGCGCCTGGGCTTCAGCCTCGCGCAGATCGCCGAGGCCACGGCCGGCATCGACCGCATCGCCGACAGCGCCGAGCGCGAAGCCGCGGTGACGCGGCTGCTCGAAGCGCAACTCGCGCGCGTGGACGAACAGCTCGTCGAACTGCAGTCCCTGCGCCACGAGCTCGCCGAGCGTGTGCAGGGCGGCTGCCCCGCCGCGCCGGCGGCGCATAAAAAAGGCCACCCGAAGGTGGCCTTGGGTCCCGCCATCAACAACCCCCTCAAGCCGATGCGATCCGCTCGGGCGTGAACGGCATCGCGCGCAGGCGCTTGCCCGTGGCCGCAAACACCGCGTTGCCCACCGCCGGGCCGATGAGCGCCGTG
>DASWSY010000632.1:0-3105 GCA_036402415.1 Rhizobacter sp.
GACACGCAGGTCGCCCGAGGTCACCACGAGCACCGGCGCGCCGTCGTGCTGGCGCTTGAAGATCACGCTCTTGGCGATCTGGCCGAGCTGCACGCCCAGGGCGTCGGCAGCCTCCTGCGCGGTGCGCGCGGTGACCTCCAGGTACACCGGCGCGTGGGGATGGCCCTGCTCGGCGAGCAGCGCGGCCACACGACGGAAGCCTTCCGGTTTGTCGTCGAGGTTCATGCCGCCACCTTCTCGCGCTTGGCCAGCACCGCACGCCCCACGCGCGACACCGGCGGGCGCCCGAGCACGCCCGAGATGTAGGCCCCGGCGTCGACCAGCGCATCGAGGTCGATGCCGGTCGAGATGCCGAGCCCGTTGAGCATGAAGAGCACGTCTTCGGTGGCGACGTTGCCCGTCGCACCCTTCGCATAGGGGCAGCCGCCGAGACCGGCCACGCTCGCATCGAAGGTGTGCACGCCCATCTCCAGGCAGGCGTAGATGTTGGACAGCGCCTGGCCGTAGGTGTCGTGGAAATGACCGCTCACCTCGACCAGCGGGTAGTGCTTGAGCGCACGCTCCATCGCGAGCTGCACCTTGCGCGGCGTGCCAACGCCGATGGTGTCGGCCACGCCGCAGTGGTCGACACCGATCTGCTTCATGAGCTTCACCACGCGCTCGACCTCGTCGGCGCTCACCTCGCCCTGGTAGGGGCAGCCAAGCGCACACGAGATCGCCCCGCGCACCTTGAGCCCGGCCGCGTGCGCCGCTTCGACCACCGGCGCGAAGCGCTCGATGCTCTCGGCGATGCTGCAGTTGATGTTGCGCTGGCTGAAGGCTTCGCTCGCCGCACCGAAGACGACCACTTCATCGGGCTTCGTCGGCAGCGCCGCTTCGAGCCCCTTCATGTTGGGCACCAGCACCGAGTAGCGCACGCCGCCCTGGCGCACGATGCCGGCCATCACCTCGGTGTTGTCGGCCATCTGCGGCACCCACTTGGGGCTCACGAAACTGGTGGCCTCGATCTCGCGCAGGCCGGCGGCCTGCAGGCGGTGCACGAGTTCGATCTTGTGCACTGCCGCGACGGGCTGCTTCTCGTTCTGCAAGCCGTCGCGCGGGCCGACTTCAACGAGCGTGACATGGCTCGGAAACATGACCGATTCCTCAAGTTTGGTGACTGAAGTCACGCACCCCCTCGACTAGGGATGTGCGCCCTTCGGAGCAAGGATGAAGATACTCCAACTGCTGGAGTGAGCCGTGTCCAACCAAGTTCAATTGCGCATCGCAGCACGCATCCATTTCATCCTCAAGCGTGATCTGGGGGAAGGGATCAACGTGCCGGCGATGCTGTCCGACCCGGACGAAGCACGCGAAGTGCTCTTCGTCTGCCAGGCCTCGGGCAACCGCGAACTGGTGTCGCTCGCACGGCAGTTCGTGCACGCCGGCAAGCTTGCGGCACCGGAAGTTGCGGTGAAGGCCGATGGCCCGCAAGACGCCGTGTGGGCCCGCCACACCTCGGGATTCGGCATCGCCGCCGCGCCCGCAGCCGTGCCGGTGGAGCCCGAAGAGCGGAGCTGGCGCAGCGCCACGCAGTGGCTGCGTCGCGGTTCGCGCGCGCTCACGCGTTGAGTCACGCACCGAGCGTCAAGAGTTCGCCGCCTTCGGGCACCTGATCGCCCGGCGCGTACAGCAGCGCCTCGACCTGGCCGTCGCGTGGCGACACGATGGTGTGCTCCATCTTCATCGCCTCCATCAGCGCCAGCGCCTGGCCCTGCTTCACCGCCTGGCCGGGCTGCACGAGGAAGCTGATGACCTTGCCCGGCATCGGCGCGGTGAGGCGCCCGCCCTCCGCCGCACCCTCGCCCGCATGGGCCAGCACGTCGACCTCCGACACCGTGGCCGCGCCCTCGGGCGCAAACACGCTCACCCGTTCGCCGAACGCGTAGACCGACAGGGGCAGGCGCCGGTCGCCGAGCTGCACCTCGTGGCGCTCGCCCTTGGACGACGCGACCGAGAACGCCCATCGCTGCTCGCCCAGCACCAGCGTCATCGCGCCGCCACGGTGGGCGCGCTCGAGCACCACGGTCTGGTGCCGGCCCTGGAGCTCCAGCTCGAAGCGCCGCCGTGCACCACCGAAGAGCCGCCAGCCATCGCGGCGCGACCACGGGTCGTCGCCCTGCAGCGCCTGCTCGGCGGCGAGGGCATGCGCCACCACGCCGGCGGCCGCCACTTCGGGGTCGAGTGCCGGTGCGTCGAAGAGCGACGCCTTCTCGCGTTCGATGAGCGCGGTGTCGAGGTCGGCCTGCGCGAACGAACGGGTCTTCACCACGCGCCGCAGGAAAGCCACGTTGGTGTGCAGGCCCACGATGTGCGTCTGCGCGAGCGCCGCGTCAAGCCGCGCGAGCGCCTGTTCCCGGTCGGCGCCCCAGACGATGAGCTTGGCGATCATCGAGTCGTAGAAGGGCGAGATCGCGTCGCCCTCGCGCACCCCGGCATCGACACGGACCTCGCCGCGCTCGAAGCTCGACGCCGATGGCGTGCGGTAGACCTGCAACGTGCCGGTCGCCGGCATGAACTGCTTGTCGGGGTTCTCGGCGCAGATGCGCGCCTCGATCGCATGGCCGTGGATGCGCAGCTCCTCCTGCGTCACCGGCAGCGGCTCGCCGCTTGCCACACGCAACTGCCACTCCACGAGGTCGAAGCCGGTGATGGCCTCCGTCACCGGATGCTCGACCTGCAGACGCGTGTTCATTTCCATGAAGTAGAAGCGCAGGCCGCCTTCGGCCGTGGGTTCGGCGATGAACTCCACCGTGCCGGCACCCACGTAGCCCACCGCCTTCGCAGCGGCCACGGCGGCCTCGCCCATCTCGCGCCGCAGCGCCTCGGTCATGCCGGGCGCGGGCGCTTCTTCCAGCACCTTCTGGTGGCGGCGCTGCACTGAACAGTCGCGCTCGAAGAGGTAGACACAGTGACCCTGCGTGTCGCCGAACACCTGGATCTCGATGTGCCGCGGCCGCGTCACGTAGCGCTCGATCAGCACGGCCGAATCGCCGAAGCTGTTTTGCGCCTCGCGCTGGCACGAGGCGAGCGCCTGCGCGAACTCGCCGGCAGACGTCACGATGC
>DASWSY010000633.1:0-2010 GCA_036402415.1 Rhizobacter sp.
ATCCTTCATGAACGCCACCGCCCTCATCGCCGAAGACGAGCCGCTGCTCGCCGCGCATCTGCAGGCCGAACTGGCCAGGCAATGGCCGCAACTCGAGATCGTCGCCAGCGTCAGGCACGGCGATGCCGCCCTGCAGCAGGCGCTGGCGCTGCGCCCCCAGGTGCTCTTTCTCGACATCCGCATGCCCGGCCTGAGCGGGCTCGAAGCCGCGCACGCGCTGGCCGAAGACTGGCCCGAGGCCACGCCCTTCCCGCTGCTCGTCTTCGTGACCGCGCACGACGAATACGCGATCGAGGCCTTCGAACGTGCGGCCTTCGACTACGTGCTCAAGCCGGTCTCGGCCGAGCGGCTCGCACAGACCTGCGCCCGCCTGCAGGAGGCGCTGCGCCAGCGCTCGCAGCCGGCGGGCGGCGCGAGCCTCGACGAGGCGGTGGCGCAACTGCGCGGCCTGCTCGCCCAGGCACCACCGGCCATGACGGCACCGCGCCTGAGCGTCATCCAGGCCGGCGTGGGCAGCACCATCCACATGGTGAAAGTCGACGAGGTGCTGTATTTCGAGGCGGCCGACAAGTACGTGCGCGTGGTCACCGCCGAGCACGAGCACCTGATCCGCCTGTCGCTTCGCGAACTGCTGCCACAGCTGGACCCGCAGCGCTTCTGGCAGATCCACCGCGGCACGGTGGTGCGCGCCGACGCCGTGGCCACCGCCGTGCGCGACGACAGCGGCAAGCTCACCCTCAACCTGCGTGGTCACCCCGACAAGCTCGCGGTGAGCCGCCTCTACGTCCACCTCTTCAAGGCGCTGTGAGATGAGCCGTCGCCACGACCTGCCGCCCGACAGCCTCGAAGCCCGCGCGCTTGCGCGCGTGCGGCGCAAGATCGGCTTCTACACCCACGCGATGGTCTTCGTGATGGTGCACCTCGGGTTCGGCATCGCCTTCCTCGTCGGGGCTCGCTCGAAGCCCTTCTTCGTGTGGGGCTGGGCCCTGGGCCTCGCGATCCACGGAGCCTTCACCTTCATGACCCTGCAGGGCGAAGGCATGCGCGAGCGCATGCTGCGGCAGGAGATCGAGCGCATGCGCCGCGAGCGGGGCGAACAGGGCGAGCGCGGCGACGGCGAGCCCAAGCCATGACGAACGGGCCGCTCACCGGCGGCCCGTCCCGTCGTCGAGGGCTCAGTGGTGGCGATGGCGCGGGCCCGGCTCCCAGCGCTCGCCGCGGTCGTCGCCCCGGCCGCGGTCACCCCAACCATCGCGGCGGTCGTGGTGGCGGCCGTGATGATGATGGCGGTGGTGGTGATGGCGGTCCCAGCCGCGATGGCCGACCACCGGCACCGGGCGGTACACCACCACCGGCGCCGGACGATAGACCACCACCGGAGCAGGAGCGTGATAGACCGGCGCGGGCGCATGGTAGACCGGGGCCGGCGCGTGGTAGACCGGCACGCCCACCACGGGCACCGGCAGGTTGACGGACACCGACCACTGCACGTTGCCCGCATGGGCACTGCCGGCGGCCAGGGCACCCAGCGCGATCAGGGCGGCGAAAGCCGACTTGCGGTTGAACATGGTTGTGCTCTCCTTTGAGGAACCGGCGCGATGTGCACCGGCTTGCGTCCACAACGGGTGGTGCCGGCGGCCCGTTCACACGCCCAAGGTAAAGCCTTGTTAACGCATGTGAAGCGCCGGGGCAGTCACAGGCGTTGCCGGGCCGGCGCGCCCCAGGTCTGGCAAGGCTCGGAAAGAGAGCGACGACTACAATCGCGCTTCGCTTTTTCGCCCCTCTTCACCCGAGAAAACACCCCTGCATGAGCGATCCTGCCCGCCCCGCGCCCGCCGACGACCACAAGCCCAGCAACTTCCTGCGGCAGATCATCGAGCGTGACCTGGCGCAGGGCACCTACGCCAACCGGCATTTCGCCGGCACACCGGGCGACGCGCAGCACCACGCGGCCGGGCCTCTCGACGTGGCGAAGATCCGCACCCGCTTCCCGCCCGAGCCCAACGGCTA
>DASWSY010000634.1:0-1827 GCA_036402415.1 Rhizobacter sp.
CACACAACCCCGACAAACGCGCTTTCTGTAATGCGGGCTCCTTCCACCCGACCAAACGAGGCCCGAACATGAAGCTCTTGTCCCTTCTCCTCGTGACCGCCGCCAGCCCTGCGCTGGCGCAAGGCCACGCACCGCTCGGCCGCTGGGTGACCGAGAGCGGCAACCTGGAAGTCGAGATCGCGCCCTGCGCGGAGCCGCCGGCGGGTGCGCTGTGCGGCACGGTGGTGCGCGTGCTGGCCAACCGCTCGATGAGCGCCCCCGGCACCGACATGCAGCCGGCCGACCCCCGCCCCGCGCTCGGCATGACGCTGCTCTCGGGCCTGCAGCCGGCGGGCGACGGTGTCTTCAAGGGCACGATCTACAACCGCGAGAACGCCCGGCACTACCGCGTGAAGCTCACGCCTGCCGAGCCGGCGCTGTTGCAGGTGCGCGGCTACGTGGGGCTGCCGCTCTTCGGCAAGACGCAGGTGTGGCGGCGGCCGTCGCCCGAGGCGGCGGCACCGGCCGTGCCGGCGTCAGGAGCCACACCTTGAGCTCGCCGGCACTCGCCTTCTCGGCCGGCGTGCTGACCATCGCCGCGCCCTGCGTGCTGCCCATGCTGCCGGTGGTGCTGGGCGCCTCGCTCGGCACGCACGGGCGCACGCGGCCGCTCTTCATCGCGCTCGGTTTTGCGCTGGCGTTCGCCGCGGTGGTGCTGCTCTTTTCCAGCTTCACCCGTGTGCTGGGCCTGTCGCCCGAGAGCCTGCGCCATGCGGCCGCGGGGCTGCTGCTCGTCTTCGGCCTGCTGATGGTGTGGCCGGCCCTGCAGCACCGCCTCAGCCTGCGCCTGAGCGGCGCGCTCGGCGGCCTCGCGGGCTGGCAGCCGGCCGAGCGGGTGCGCCACGGTGCGCTCGGCGGCCTGCTGCTCGGTGCGAGCCTGGGCGTGGTGTGGACGCCGTGTGCCGGGCCGGTGCTCGCCTCCATCCTCACGCTGATCGCCACCGAGCCGGCCTCGGGGCGTGCGGCGCTGCTGCTCCTCATGTACGCGCTCGGTGCCGCCGTGCCCATGCTCCTCATCGCCTACGGCGGCCAGGCCGCGAGCGGCTGGGTGCGCCGCGTGGCCGGCAACCTGCAGCGCCTGCAGCAGGTCTTCGGCGTGGTGGTGATGGGCGTGGCGCTCGCGCTGCTGTTCCAGCTCGACGGCGCGCTCACGCTGTGGCTCGCCGAGCTCTACCCCCGCTTCGCCACCGGACTTTGAACCCCGCATGAAAGGACACCCCATGGACCTCCACCTCTCCCGCCGCCACCTGCTCGGCGCCGCCGTCGCGGCGGCCGTGCCCCTGCGCGCCGCGGCCTCGGCCGACGCCTTGCCCGACCTCGGTGCCGCGCCCGAGTTCACCGGCATCGAGCGCTGGCTCAATGCCGAGCCGCTCACGATGGCCGGCCTGCGCGGCCGCGTCGTGCTGATCGACTTCTGGACCTTCGCCTGCATCAACTGCCAGCGCACCATGCCGCACGTGAACCGCTGGGCCGAGCGCTACGGCGCGCAAGGCCTCACCGTCGTGGGCGTGCACACGCCCGAGTTCCCCTTCGAGCGCTCGGCCGACAACGTGGCCGCGGCCCTCAAGCGCCTGGGCATCCGCCACGCGGTCGCGCAGGACAACCGCTACGCCACCTGGAAGGCCTACGCCAACCAGTACTGGCCGGCGCATTACCTCGTCGATGCGAAGGGACGCATCCGCTACCGGCACTACGGCGAAGGTGAGTACGAGCGCACCGAAGGCGTGATCCGCGCCCTGCTGGCGGCGCGCTAGGAGCGCGCGGTGCCGCGTGATATACCGCCACCCA
>DASWSY010000635.1:0-2815 GCA_036402415.1 Rhizobacter sp.
TCCCGCGTGCGCGGGGATGACGACGGGGGCGCACCGTGAGCGCGACCGAGTTGCTGCGCACCGACCAGCTCGTCAAGCGCTTCGGCGGCCTGGTCGCCACCGACCACGCGAGCCTCTCGGTGCATGCGGGCGAGCTGCACGCGCTCATCGGCCCCAACGGCGCCGGCAAGACGACGCTCATCCACCAGCTCTCGGGCGCGCTCGCGCCCAGCGCCGGCCGCATCCACTTCGACGGCCACGACATCACCGGCCTCACGATGCACGAGCGCGTGCACCGGGGCCTGGTGCGTTCGTACCAGATCACGAGCGTGTTCAAGCGGCTCTCGGTGCTCGACAACCTGGCACTGGCCGTGCAGTCGCGCGACGGCAGCAGCCTGCGCTTCTGGCGCCCCGCACGCGCGGAGCATGCGCGCTACGAGGCCGCGGCTGCCGTGGCCACACGCGTGGGCCTGGGCGCGCAGCTCGGACGCGTCGCTGGCGCGCTGTCGCACGGCGAACAGCGCCAGCTCGAAGTGGGCCTCGCGCTCGCGCTCGAGCCCAAGCTGCTGCTCCTCGACGAGCCTATGGCCGGCATGGGACCGGAAGAATCGGAACGCATGGTGGCGCTGCTTCAAACCCTGCGCGGCAGCGTGACCATGCTGCTCGTCGAGCACGACATGGACGCCGTCTTCCGCCTGGCCGACCGCATCTCCACGCTCGTCTTCGGCCGCATCATCGCCACCGGCAGCGGCGACGAGATCCGCGCGCACCCCGAGGTGCGGCGGGCCTACCTCGGCGACGACGCGGAGGACACGCCATGAGCGCGGCATTGCTGGAAGTACAAGGGCTGGAGACGGCCTACGGCAGCAGCCAGGTGCTCTTCGGCATCGGCCTCGACATCCGCCAGGGCGAGGTGGCCACGCTGCTGGGTCGCAACGGCATGGGCAAGACCACGACGGTGCGCTCCGTGCTCGGGCTCACGCGCGCACGTGCCGGGCAGGTACGCTTTCGCGGCGAGCGCATCGAGGCGATGCCGCCCGACCGCATCGCCCGCATGGGGCTCGCCGTCGTGCCGGAAGGGCGGCAGATCTTCCCGAACCTGTCGGTCAAGGAAAACCTGCTGGCGTTTGCCGCGCGGCGCAACGCGAGCGAGCAGCCGTGGACGCTCGACCGCGTGGTGGCGCTTTTCCCCGCGCTGGCCGATCGTTTCGGCCACATGGGCAACCAGCTCTCCGGCGGTGAACAGCAGATGCTCGCGATCGGCCGCGCGCTGATGACCAACCCGCACCTGCTGATCCTCGACGAAGCGACCGAAGGCCTGGCGCCGCGCATCCGCGAGGAGATCTGGCGCTGCCTGGCTGAGCTGCGCGCGCACGGCCAGACCATCCTCGTCATCGACAAGTACGTGCAGCGCCTGGTCGCACTGGCCGACCGCCACACCATCATCGAGCGCGGGCGGGTGGTGTGGCAGGGCGGCTCGGCCGCCCTGGCCGCGAACCCGTCGCTCTGGCACCGCTACATCGGCGTCTGAGGACGCCGGTCGAGCGTCATTCCTTGATGCTGAGCTTGTCGACCACCTTGCCCACGCCTTCGACGCGGCCGGCGATGTCCAGTGCACGGCTGCGCTGAGCCTGCGAGTTGACGAAGCCGCTGAGCATCACGTTGCCGCCGACGGTTTCGACGCTGATGGCCGTGCCCTTCACGTCGGGGTCGCCGAGCAGCGCGCTCTTGACCTTGGTGGTGATGACGGTGTCGTCGAACTTCTGGCCGACCGTGGTGTCGTGCGTGGCGCAACCCGACACGGTGGCAAAGGTGGTGGCAAGGGCAAGGCAAAGCGCCGCGCCGACTCCATGGCGAACGATGTTCATGGCATTCTCCTGTTGAAGGCCGCGCCGGATTGCGGGGCCGTCCCACGGCGTGGCAAGCGATGTTCCGCCTCATCCGCGAATCGCACAGCCGAGTGCCAGCCCCGCCGCGAGCACGCCCGCCACGCCCAGGGCGATGGTGCTGCGGTGCAGCGTCAGCCAGAGCTGCAGGCTGAAATCACGTGACTGCCGGTCGAAACGCCCATGGGCGCCGTGGTCGCCGGGCACGGGCTCGTGGAGGTTGTCGCGCCGGCCGGGGGGCAGCGGCTCGTCGGTGTGCTGTCCATCGACCGCGGTGCGGCCGAGCATGAGGTCGAGCAGGCCCGGGATCAGGCGCGTGCCCAGGATGGCCTGGACGGCCGGCCAGCCGACCCACAGCTCGCGCCGCCGGTGCGTGGCCGACCAGTAGACCGCCTGCGCGGCCAGCTCGGGCTGGAAGATGCGCCCCATGGGTTGGGGGCGCTTGTCGAGCGTGGTACGGCCCCATTCGAACTGCGGCGTGTTGAAGGCCGAGAGCTGCACCATCGTGACGTGAACGCGGCTGCGGGCATGCGCCAGTTCGCAGCGCACGCTGTCGGTGTAGCCCCGCACGGCGGCCTTGGCGCCGCAGTAGGGCGCCTGCAGCGGGATGGAGCGATAGACGAGCGCCGAGCCCACCTGGACGATGGTGCCGTGGTCGCGTTCCTTCATGCGGCGCAGCGCCGCCTGCGTGCCCCACACCGTGCCCAGGTAGGTCACGTCGGTGGCCCGGCGGAAGTCTTCCGGCGCGATGCGCAGCACCTCGGAAAAGATCGTTGCCATCGCGTTGTTGACCCACACGTCGAGCCGGCCCCACAGCCGGTCGACCTCGCGGGCGGCGCGCTCCACCTGCTCGGCGTCGGCCACGTCGGTCGGCAGCACGAGGGCCTCGCCGCCCAGGCGCTCGACGTCGGCACGCGCAGCTTCCAGGCCGTCGCGCCCGCGCGCCAGCA
>DASWSY010000636.1:0-11076 GCA_036402415.1 Rhizobacter sp.
ACACCGCCCGCCCCCTTGTCCATGAAGCAGGTGCTGCTGTGCGGCGCCCTGATCGTCACGCTCTCGATGGGCATCCGCCACGGCTTCGGGCTGTGGCTGCAGCCGATCACCATGGACCGGGGCTGGTCGCGCGAAACCTTCGCATTTGCGCTCGCCATCCAGAACCTCGCCTGGGGTCTGGCCGGGCCGTTTGCCGGCATGCTGGCCGACCGCTTCGGTGCGTTCCGCGTGCTCATCGTAGGGAGCTTGCTCTACGCGGCAGGGCTGGTGCTGATGGCGGTGTCGACCTCGGGCCTGGCCTTCACCGGCAGCGCCGGCCTCATCCTCGGCATGGCGCAATCGGGCACCACCTATGCCGTGGTCTATGGCGTGATCGGCCGCAACGTGGCCCCGGAGAAGCGAAGCTGGGCGATGGGCGTGGCCGCGGCGGCCGGCTCGTTCGGCCAGTTCCTGATGGTGCCGGTGGAAAACTGGCTGATCGGCAGCTTCGGCTGGCAAAACGCCCTCTTCCTGCTCGGCTGCCTGGCCCTGGCGATCGCGCCGCTGGCTTTCGGGCTGAAGGAACCGAAGTTCACGCTGCAGCCCGGCGTGCACCAGCAGAGCATCGGGCACGCCCTGCGCGAAGCGTTCAGCTACCCGAGCTTCCAGCTGCTGATGGCGGGCTACTTCGTCTGCGGGTTCCAGGTGGTGTTCATCGGCGTGCACATGCCGAGCTACCTGAAGGACAACGGGCTGACGCCCAACGTGGCGACCACGGCGCTCGCGCTCATCGGCCTCTTCAACGTCTTCGGCACCTATGCGGCGGGCTCGCTCGGCCAGCGCATGCAGAAGAAGTACATCCTGTCGTCGATCTACGCCTTGCGCTCGGTGGCCATCGTCATCTTCCTGAGCGTGCCGCTCACGCCGTGGAGCGTCTACATCTTCGCGTCCGTCATGGGCTTCCTGTGGCTCTCGACCGTGCCGCCCACGAATGCGGTGATCGCGCAGATCTTCGGCGTGCAGTACATGTCGATGCTGGGCGGCTTCGTGTTCCTGAGCCACCAGGTCGGCTCCTTCCTCGGCGTGTGGCTGGGCGGCAAGCTCTACGACACGACGGGCAGCTACGACGTGGTGTGGTGGCTCGCGGTGGCGCTTGGCATCTTCGCCGCCATCGTCAACCTGCCGGTGCGCGAGGCGGCGATCGTGCGCCGGGCACCGGCCACAGCCTGAGCGCCATGACCCGCAGACGCCGACTGGCCCTCTGGAGCATCGTCACGCTGGTGCTGCTGTCGGTGTTTGCCGCCTACCTGCGGCCGGATCTCGCGTTCACACTCGCGAACCAGATCTGGAACTGCTTCTGAACACATCATCATGAACGTCATCGTGATCACCGGCGCCTCCGAGGGCATCGGCGCCGAGATGGCGCGCCAGTGGGCGCAGCGCGGCGGCGCGCAGCAGGCGCTGGTGCTGGCCGCGCGCAACGTCGACCGGCTCAACGAGGTGGCGGCGCAGTGCCGGCAGCATGGCGCACAGGTGCTGGTGCAGCGCTGCGACGTGGGCGTGCAGGCCGACTGCGAGGCGCTCGTCACCGCCACGGCGAACACCTTCGGGCGGCTCGACACGCTCGTCAACAACGCCGGCATGTCGGCGCAGGCGCTCTTCGCCGAGGTGAACGACCTCGCGTGGTACGAGACGCTGATGCGCATCAACCACTGGGGCAGCGTGTGGTGCACGCATGCCGCGTTGCCGCACCTGACGGCGGCGCGCGGGCGCATCGTGGCGGTGTCGAGCCTGGCCGGGCTCGTCGGCGTGCCGGGGCGCACCGCCTATTGCGCGACCAAGTTCGCGATGACCGGCTTCTTCGAGGCCCTGCGCACCGAGCTGAAGGCGGCGGGCGTGAGCGTCACTCTCGCCTACCCCGGCGTCGTGGCGACCGAGATCCGCTACCGCGGCTTCAATGCCGCCGGCCAGGCCGCCGGAAAGAGCGGGCTCGACGAACGTGGCGCGATGACGGTCGAGACCTGCGCGCGGCTCATCATCGACGGCGCCGAATCACGCCGGCGCGAGGTGGTGATGACCGCCAAGGGCAAGCTCGGCCGCTGGCTCAAGCTGCTGGTACCGGGGGTGGTGGACACGCTCGCGCTCAAGGCCCTGAACCAGCACGCTCGCCCGCAATGACGCAGTCCGTCTCTGCCTGGGTGCAGCGCTGGTCGCACCTGGTCGCGCCCGGCGCGACGGTGCTCGACGTGGCCTGTGGGTCAGGCCGGCACGTGCGCTGGTTCGCGGGGCGCGGCGGCCGTGTCACGGCCGTGGACCGGGACGCCGCCGCGACCGAACCCTTGCGCGAGCTGGCCGAGGTGGTCGTCGCCGACATCGAGCACGGCCCCTGGCCCTTTCCCGGGCGGCGCTTCGATGCCGTCATCGTCACCCACTACCTGTGGCGCCCGCTGCTGCGGACAGTCGTCGACAGCGTGGCCGAGGGCGGCGTGCTGGTCTACGAAACCTTTGCCGATGGCAACCAGACGGTGGGCAAGCCCTCGCGGCCCGATTTCCTGCTGCAGCCGGGCGAGCTGCTGCAGGTGGCCCGCGGGCTGCGCGTCGTCGCCTACGAAGACGGCTTTCTCGACGCACCCGAGCGTTTCGTGCAGCGCATCACGGCCGTCCGCCCTGCACCGGCCGGCCCCGTCCCGGCACGCCATCTGCTGACGCCAGGAGCGCCAGGCGCCGGCGGCTAAAATCCCCGGATTCCGAGGAACCCCCATGAAACCCATCGTTGGCAGCATCGTGGCGCTCGTCACGCCCATGCATGAAGACGGCAGCGTCGACTTCGACGCGCTGCGCCGCCTGATCGACTGGCACATCGCCGAAGGCACCGACTGCATCGGCGTCGTCGGCACGACCGGCGAGTCGCCGACGGTGTCGGTGGAAGAGCATTGCGAAATCATCCGCGTGGCCGTGCAGCACGCCAAGGGCCGCGTGCCCATCATGGCCGGCACCGGTGGCAACTCCACGCGCGAGGCGATCGAACTCTCGCGCTTCGCGAAGGAGGTGGGCGCCGATTGCACCCTCTCGGTCGTGCCCTACTACAACAAGCCTTCGCAGGACGGCATCTACGCCCACTTCAAGGCCATCGCCGAAGCGGTCGACGTGCCGATGGTGCTGTACAACGTGCCCGGCCGCACCGTGGCCGACATGCTGCCCGAGACCACGCTCAAGCTGGCGCAAGTGCCCGGCGTCATCGGCATCAAGGAAGCGACCGGCAACATCGAGCGCGCCTGCCAGCTCATCAAGCTGGCGCCCAAGGGCTTCTCCATCTACTCGGGCGACGACCCGACCGCCATCGCGCTGATGCTGCTGGGTGGCCATGGCAACGTGAGCGTCACCGCCAACGTGGCGCCGCGCGCGATGCACGAACTGTGCAAGGCGGCGCTGGCCGGCCAGGCGCGCGAAGCCACCGCCATCCACCTGAAGCTGCTCTCGCTGCACAAGAATCTCTTCGTCGAATCGAGCCCGACACCCACCAAGTGGGCGCTGTCGCGCCTGGGCCGCTGTGGCCCGACGGTGCGCCTGCCCATCCTGCCGCTCAGCCCCCAAGGCCAGACGGCCGTGGAACAAGCACTGCGCGAAGCGGGTCTGTTGTGAGCGCCTGCCGCGCCTTGTGATCCAGGGCCGGCGCCTTTCCCTTGTCATCGACGGCTCCACGGCCTGACCGGCCCGGCCCGCTCCCTACGGAGATGTTCAACGTGATTCGTGTCCCCCTCAGTTCGCTGGCCACTGCCACGGCCCTGCTGTGCACCCTGAGCGCCTGCTCCTCTCTCGACAACTTCGCCTCGGGCGACAAGATCGACTACCGCACCGCCAAGACCAAGACCACGCCGCTGGAGGTTCCGCCCGACCTCACCCAGCTCGCCGTCGACCCGCGCTACGCACCCACCGCCGGCGTGATCAGCGCAGCGCAGCTGCAGACCCCGGGCGTGGCCGCGTCCGCGCCGGTCACCAACACCGTGGCGCCTGCGGCCCTGGGGGACGTGCGGCTCGAACGGCAAGGCAACCTGCGCTACCTGAGCACCAGCATCCCGCCTGATCAGCTGTGGCCGCAGCTCCAGGAATTCTGGAAGGAGCGCGGGCTCGCGCTCACCGTCGACCAGCCTGACGTGGGCGTGATGGAAACCGTCTGGTCGGAGAACCGCGCCAAGCTGTCCGACGACATCATCCGCCGCACCATCGGCAAGGTGCTGGACTCGCTCTTCGACACCGGCGAACGCGACAAGTACCGCACGCGCGTCGAGCGCAGCGAACGCGGCACCGACATCTACATCAGCCACCGTGGCATGGAAGAGGTCTACGCCGACCAGCAGAAGACGCAGACCACCTGGAAGCCGCGGCCCAGCGATCCCACGCTGGAAGGCGAGATGCTGTCGCGCCTGATGGTGAAGCTCGGCGCCAAGGGCGAAGCCGCCAAGACCGCCGTCGCCCAGGCCGCCAACTCGCCCGCCAACGTCAGCGCCCGCGCCCGTGTGCTCGACGGCCGCCCGGCCGCCACCCTGCAGCTCGACGAAAGCTTCGACCGCGCCTGGCGCCGCGTGGGCCTGGCGCTCGACCGCAGCGGCTTCACGGTGGAAGACCGTGACCGTGCCCAGGGCCTCTATTTCGTGCGCTATGTCGACCCGGCGCAGGCCGGCAAGGAAGAGCCCGGCTTCTTCGCCCGCCTCTTCACCGATGCCAAGCTGAGCGGGCCGACCCGCTACCGTGTGAACGTGAAGGCCGAAGGTGAGGTGAGCACCGTGTCGGTCCACGACGCCAAGGGCCAGCCCGAGAACGGCGACGCAGGCCAACGCATCGTCAAGCTGCTGGTCGACGACCTGAAGTAAGCGCGGTGTCGGAGCAGGCCGGGAGCGTGCCACGATGATGCGCTTCTGCAGCCTCGGCAGCGGAAGCTCCGGCAACTCGACGCTCATCGAAGCCAGCGCGGGCATCACGACGACACGGGTGCTCGTCGATTGCGGCTTCTCGCTGCGCGAGCTGGAACGGCGGCTCGCCACGCGCGGCCTCGCGGCCTGCGACATCGACGCCGTCTTCGTCACCCACGAACATGGCGACCACGTCGGTTGTGCCCTTCACCTGGCGCGCAAGCACCGCGTGCCGGTGTGGACGAGCCGAGGCACCTAGCGCGCCATCGGCGCACCCGAACTCGACAACGGGCTGCTGCACTTCGCCCGTGATCTGATCCCCATCCGCCTGGGCGACATGGAACTCACGCCCTTCACCGTGCCGCACGACGCGCGCGAGCCGCTGCAACTGTGTGCGAGCGACGGTGCCGTGCGACTGGGCGTGCTGACCGACGCGGGCTGCGCCACGGCCCATCTGCTGGCGCAAC
The DNA here is from genome assembly GCA_036402415.1 of Rhizobacter sp. GTDB lineage: Bacteria > Pseudomonadota > Gammaproteobacteria > Burkholderiales > Burkholderiaceae_C > Rhizobacter. Next base: position 5,357 of record DASWSY010000636.1, read on the forward strand.
TGCAGCGCTGCGACGCGCTGCTGCTGGAGTGCAACCATGACCGCAACCTGCTGGCGCATTCCGCCTATCCGGCGTCGTTGAAGGCGCGCATTGCCGGGCGGCTCGGGCACCTGGCCAACGACACCTCTGCCGAGATCCTCGCCGGCTGCCTGCATGCCGGTCTCAAGCACCTGGTGGCCGCGCACCTGAGCGAGCGCAACAACCGCCCCGAGCTGGCCCAGGCGGCACTGGCCGCCGTGTTCGGCGGCCAGCCGCAGGAAGTGGCCGTGGCCGATCCGGCGCGCGGTTTCGACTGGCTCACGGTCTGAGCCGCAAAGTCGAACCGCAAAGATGGACGCCGAATGAAAAAAGCCGCCCGAAGGCGGCTTTCTCGGAATCGGAGCCGATTACTGGCTGGCAGCCGAAGCAGCCGGCATGGCAGCCGAAGCGGCGTCCGAAGCGGCCGGAGCGGCGGCAGGAGCAGCCTCAGAAGCAGGAGCGGCGGCCGGGGCGGCAGCCGGAGCAGCCGGAGCAGCAGCGGGCTCTTCCTTCTTGCCGCAAGCGGCCAGAGCAACAGCAGCAACCAGAGAAGCCATCAGAAGCGACTTTTTCATACTTTTCCTCAGTGAAAGGTTCAAACAATTACCGGTAATTGTGGGAACCCTCCGTCCTGGCAGATCCCCAACGAATCTGGCGGAAAACGCTCGAGCATTTCCCGCCAGCCCATGAGTATATCTGCACTAAGGGAACTCCCCTAGAGCCCCAAAGTGGTGACCGGGAAGGCCTCTTCGGATCGTTGCAGCATCGTGTCGATGCCATCACGCATTCGCAGGCTGTCGGCAGGGTCGAACGACAGACTTGCACGGTAGTGCTCTGCGTCGAGTACGCGCAGCGTGATCAGTCCGGGCGCGAGAAACAGCCCCGCCAACTGCCCAGCATCGGCTTCGTCGATCGCGCGGCATTCGACCACGTGCGACCACTGCCGCCGCCACTCCACCCAGCGCGGATGGCGGCGCGGGAATTCGTCGAAGCTCTCGGCCAGCACCGTCAGCTTGCGGTGCGTGTAGGCCCATCGCGAGAGGTCGTCCAGCACCGTGCGATCGCCGAGCGGCCAGTCGCTGAAGGTCGGGGCGACGAGGAACACCTCGCGGCAGCCCTTGTCGGCAACGAAGGCAAAGGCCTCCTTCAAGGCCTCGTGGAACTCCGAGCGCGAGGTGATGATGCGAGAGGTCGGCAAGTCGTCCATGGCGGCCCTTTCCATCGTGTCAGGCAGGTGAGGCGTGCAGCCATCCGGCCAGCGCCCACTGCTCCAGCAATTCTCGGGCGTCGTCGCTCAGCCTGACAAGCTGCGCCGCAGACAGCGCACGCTCGTCGGCGAGGTGTCGCATCAGGCCCGCGTCGCGGCCGGCGGCACGGAAGGCCTCCCCGTTGATGAAGACATGACGCTCGTCATACATCATGCGGGTCCGCCGGTCGAGCGTGACCCCGCGGCCTTCGGCCACTGAGTCGCCCGCCTCGAACCACACCTGTGGCTTCGGCTCGGTCAGGACCTCTCCGAGGGCACAGGCCAGCGACTGCGGCTCGGACACCCAGCGCGCCACTTCCCGGGCGGCGAAGTCACGCAGGGCCTGCGGCACCCGCGCCGGCGTCGCCGTCGCCGGCTGCCGCGGATCACGGTAGAGCGGGTCATGGTCGGGGCGCTCGCCGGCATCGAGCATCCGTTGCAGCACCTCGTCGCGCAGCTCGGCTCGGCCGGGCGCCCGAAAGCCGATGGACGCGGTCATGCACTCGCCGACGGCCACGCCATCGTGCGCCCAACCGGGAGGCAGATAGAGCATGTCGCCAGGCTCCAGCACCCACTCGTCCTGCGGATCGAAGTGGCGGAGGATCTTGAGCGGCACGCCCTCCACCAGCGTGGCGTCGCCCGGCGGGGCAATGCGCCAGCGGCGCCGGCCCTGGAGCTGCAGCAGGAAGACGTCGTAGGAGTCGACGTGCGGGCCGACGCCACCACCGTCGCTGGCCCACGACACCATCAGGTCGTCGAGCCGCGCATCGGGCACGAACCGGAAGCGCGACAGCACCTCGTGCGCGGCCTCGAGCTGCGTGTCCACGCCCTGCACCAGCAAGGTCCAGGCGGGGCGCGACACCGGCGGCAACGAACGGCGAGCCAGGGGGCCGTGGCGCAAGGTCCAGGCCTTGCCCTGGTGCGCGATCAGCCGCGACTCCACGTCGTCGCGACCTGCGAGTTCGAACAGCTGGGCACGGGTCACGAAAGCATGCAGCCCGGGCACCGCCTGTCGGATGAGCAAGGGCCGCTTCTGCCAATAGCGGCGCATGAACTGCGCGGGCGACAAACCACCCAGCAGCGTTGTCGGTTCGGAGATCGTCATGGGGTCATTGTGCGATCATTGCCCGATGCTCATTTCCGCTCCCTGCGTCGTCAGCCTCACGTGGCGACTCGAAGACGCCCAAGGCCAGTTGATCGACGAACTCACGGCGCCGGTCGAGTTCTTCTTCGGGGGCGATGACCTGCTCGCCAAGGTCGAAGAGGCGCTCGACGGACAGGAAGCCGGCTACCAGGTCAAGCTGCACCTCGAGCCCGAACACGCCTTCGGCGAGTACAACTCCGAGCTCGTGTTCTTCGAGCCCGCCTCGGTGTTCGACGACAAGGTGCAGCCCGGCATGCAGTTCGAAGGTCCGCCCGAAGGCGCCACGACCGAGGGGCTGCCCGCCGAGGCGATCTACACCGTGACCGAGGTCTACCCGGAGCACGTGGTGCTCGACGGCAACCACCCGCTGGCCGGCATCGCCCTGCGGCTCGAGGTGACGGTGCGCGACGTGCGCGAAGCGACCGAAGACGAGATCGAGGCCGGCAGCGTGAGCGAGCCCGGCATCAGCATCCTGCGCTCCGCCCCAGGCGGTTCAGACCTGCACTGAACGCTCAGTGCTTGCCGGTGGAGCCGAACCCGCCGGCGCCACGGTCCGACGCGCCGAACTCGTCGACCACGTTGAAACGTGCCTGCACCACCGGCACGATCATGAGCTGCGCGATGCGCTCCATCGGCTGGATGGTGAACGTGGCGTGGCCCCGGTTCCAGCAGCTCACCATGAGCTGCCCCTGATAGTCGGAATCGATCAGGCCCACCAGGTTGCCGAGCACGATGCCGTGCTTGTGGCCGAGACCCGAGCGCGGGAGGATGATGGCGGCCAGCCCGGGATCCGCGACGTGGATCGCAAGCCCCGTCGGGATGAGCTGCGTCTGGCCGGGCTCCAGCACCAGCGGCGCATCGAGGCAGGCACGCAGGTCGAGACCGGCGCTCCCGGGGGTGGCGTAGGCGGGCAGTTGCTCGGCCATGCGGGCGTCGAGCACTTTCAGATCGATGGTGGTCATGTGTTCTTGGCGTGGAGACGCTGGGCAATCTCGTTGACCAGCGCACGGGCGAGGGAAAGCTTGTCGGCCCGCGGCAGCTCGCGGTGGCCTTGTGCGTCGACGAGGACGAGCTGGTTGTCGTCGCGGCCGAAGGTCGCCGGGCCGAGGTTGCCGACGATCAGCGGCACGTTCTTGCGCTCGAGCTTCTCGCGCGCGTGCTTCAGCAGGTCGTGGCTCTCGGCGGCGAAGCCCACGCAGTAGGGCCGCTTGGGCAGCTTGGCCACCGCGGCCAGGATGTCGGGGTTCTCGGTCAGCTCGAAGGTCGGCGCGACCTTGTTGCCGTTCTTCTTGATCTTCTGGTCGGACAGCGTGGCAGGCCGCCAGTCGGCCACCGCGGCGGTGGCAATGAACAGCGAATGCTGCGGCGCCTGCGGCACCACCGCGTCGAACATCTGCTGCGCGGTCTGCACGTCGACGCGACGCACGCCACGCGGCGTGGGCAGGTGCACCGGCCCCGCCACGAGCGTGACCTCGGCCCCGGCCTCCTGTGCCGCACGCGCGATCGCAAAGCCCATCTTGCCGCTCGACAGGTTCGTGATGCCACGCACCGGGTCGATCGGCTCGAAGGTCGGGCCGGCCGTGATGAGCACGCGTTGTCCGCGGAGCACCTTCGGCACGAAGAAGGCGGTCAGCTCGACCACCAGTTCGTCGGCTTCGAGCATGCGGCCGTCACCGATCTCGCCGCAGGCCTGGTCGCCGTTGCCCGGGCCGAGGATGGTGGTGCCATCGGCCTTCAGCTGCGCCACGTTGCGCTGCGTCGCCGGGTGCGCCCACATCTCGCGGTTCATCGCCGGGGCCAGCAGCAGCGGGCAGCGCTCGATCGGCCGCGCCAGGCACATGAGGCTCAGCAGCTCGTCGGCGCGGCCCTGCGCGAGCTTGGCCATCAGGTCGGCGCTCGCGGGGGCGATCAGCACCGCGTCAGCGTTGCGCGTGAGGTTGATGTGAGCCATCGCGTTGGGCTCGCGGGTGTCCCACTGGCTGGTGTAGACGTGGCGATTCGTCAGCGCCTGCATGGTCACGGCGGTGATGAACTGCTCGGCGGCTTCGCTCATCACCACCTGCACCGTCGCGCCGGCCTTGACGAGGCCGCGCGCCAGCTCGGCGCCCTTGTAGCAGGCGATTCCGCCGCTCAGGCCCAGGACGATGTGGCGGCCTTGCAAGTCGAGGGGTGTGCTCATTGGGCGGGATTATGGCGGGCGGCCCGTCAGCGCGAGCGCAGGAAGCGCAGCAGCCGTTCGTGCGACGCGCGCAAGGCCTCGGCGTGACCTCCGACGTGCACCCCCTGGCCCGGACTGACGCCGTTGGGCACATCGCGCCGCAGGCGCACCGGCGCGTCGGAATCGAAGCCGTGGTGCGCCCCGGCATAGGCTTCGATCTCGATCTGCGCGGACCGCGCGGCCAGTCGACGGCAAGGCTCGGCGGGCGTCCAGTCGTCGGCCTCGCCGACCAGCATCAGCAGCGGCGCCACCGGTTCGTAGCCGCGCCTCAATTCGGCCGCACAGCCGGGATAGAAGGCCACCGCAAAGGCCGGCAGCACCGGCGCCGCCGCCACCGCCCGATGTTTCCGGTTGGTGGCCGCCAGCACCGCGCTGCCCCCGTTGGACCAGCCGAGCAAGCCCAGCCTCCCCGCATCGACCTCGGGCCGCTGCGCGAGCCACTGCAGCGACGCCAGCGCATCGAGCCGGCGTTGCACCAAGGTGACGGCGCGCGCACCCGTGCGCTGGGTGCACAGCTCGCGCTCGCCGCGCGGCCCCAGCGAATCGACGACCAGCACATGCCAGCCCTCGTCGTTGAGCAGCCGGGTGTAGCGGCGCATGCGCTCGCTGGGCTGGCCGTCGCGGCCCTGCATGCCGCCGCAGCCGTGCAGCAGCACGAGGGCCGGCGCCTTCGGCGCGGTCGCGACGGGATGCCAGTGCGCGCTGAGCAGCACCGGCTGCCCGCCGGGCGCATCAAAGCTGGGAAAGGACACCACGGGTTCGGCACCCGAGGCCGAGGCGCACCTCACGGCCAGCGCCAGCAGAGCGCCAGCGCATGTGCGCTTCATCGCGCCGGCATGCCGTCGGGCGCGAAGGCCGGCGTGGCGGGCAAGGGCGCCACGTTCAGGCCCTGCGTGCCGGGCGCGTCGCCCAGCGTGGTGATGGCGCCGATGCCGAGGTCGCCGCTCGCGCCCACCGCGCGGTAGCGCCACTGCAACTGGTTGCGCCAGGCACCGGCACGCTCGAAGTTGCGGTCGACGCCGAGCTGCACCTTGGCGCCCCGGCTGGCCAGCACGCCCAGCGCTTCGAGCATCGCGGTGCGCACCGGCGGCCCC
>DASWSY010000637.1:0-5363 GCA_036402415.1 Rhizobacter sp.
GAAGTCCGAAGGAAAAAGAAAAAGGCCAATCCCGAGGGATTGGCCTTTTTTGCAATACTTGGCGGAGAGGGTGGGATTCGAACCCACGGTACGGGGATACCGTACGCCTGATTTCGAGTCAGGTACATTCGACCACTCTGCCACCTCTCCTGAACCGGTGCCGGCAGGTCGTTCGCCGGAAAGAGCGGGATTCTAGCTCAAGCTTTCAGGACCGAGACGCCGCCCATGTACGGGCGCAGCACCTCAGGCACGGTGATCGAGCCGTCGGCGTTCTGGCCGTTTTCGAGCACCGCGACCAGCGTGCGTCCCACCGCAAGACCCGAACCGTTGAGCGTGTGCACGAGCTCGTTCTTGCCCTGCGCATTCTTGAAGCGGGCCTGCATGCGCCGCGCCTGGAAGGCTTCGCAGTTCGACACCGAGCTGATCTCGCGGTACGTGTTCTGCGCCGGCAGCCACACCTCCAGGTCGTAGGTCTTGGTCGAGCCGAAGCCCATGTCGCCGGTGCAAAGCGTCACCACGCGGTACGGCAGGCCGAGCTTGCGCAGGATGGCCTCGGCGTGGCCGCGCATCTCCTCGAGCGCCTCGTAGCTCTTCTCGGGGTGCACGATCTGCACCATCTCGACCTTGTCGAACTGGTGCTGGCGGATCATGCCGCGCGTGTCGCGCCCGGCACTGCCGGCCTCGCTGCGGAAGCAGGGGCTGTGTGCGGTCAGCTTGATGGGAAGCTGGCCTTCGGGCAGCACGCTCTCGCGCACGGTGTTGGTGAGCGAGATCTCCGAGGTGGAAATGAGGTACTGCTCGGGCTGGTCTTCATCACCGCCGCGCGTGACCCAGAACATGTCTTCGCGGAACTTGGGCAACTGCCCGGTGCCTTCGAGCACCTCGCGGTTGACGATGTAGGGCGAGTAGCACTCGGTGTAGCCATGCACGCCGGTCTGCGTGTCGAGCATGAACTGCGCGAGCGCGCGGTGCAGGCGCGCCACCGGGCCACGCAGGAAGCTGAAGCGCGAGCCCGAGAGCTTGGCGCCGGTGTCGAAATCGAGCCCCAGCGGGGCGCCGAGGTCAACGTGGTCCTTCACCGGGAAGTCGAAGGCCCTGGGCGCGCCCCAGCGGTGCAACTCGACGTTGGCATGTTCGTCGCCGCCCACCGGCACGCTCTCGTGGGGCAGGTTGGGCACGCTCATCAGCATCTGCGAGAGCTCGGCCTGGATCACCTCCAGCCGGTCGGCGCTCGCCTTGAGGTCGTCCGCCAGGCCGGCCACCTCGGCCATCACGGCAGAGGTGTCCAGCTTCTGGGCCTTCAGCTGGCCGATCTGCTTCGACAGGCTGTTGCGCCGGGCCTGCAGCTCCTCGGTGTGCGTCTGGATCGCCTTGCGCTCGGATTCGAGCGACTGGAAACGCTCGACGTCGAGGAAGGGCTGGGGGGTCTTGCGCTTCTCCAGCGTCTTGACGACGCCATCGAGGTCCTTGCGCAGCAGGGTGATGTCAAGCATGGTGAGGGGATTCTAGGAGCGGGCTCACTTGAGTCCCTTGGGCAGCGGGAAGTGCACCGTCTCTTCCACGCCGTCCATCTTGCGCACCGACACGGCGCCCAGCGCCTTCAGGCGGGCGATGACCTGCTGCACCAGGATGTCGGGCGCCGACGCGCCGGCGGTCAGGCCCACGCGGCGCTTGCCCTCCAGCCACTGTGGCTGCAGGTCTTCGGGCTGGTCGACCATGTAGGCCGCGGCACCCAGGCGTTCGCCCAGTTCGCGCAGGCGGTTGCTGTTGCTGCTGGTGGGGCTGCCGACGACGATCAGCACGTCGACCTGCGGGGCCAGCACCTTCACGGCATCCTGCCGGTTCTGGGTGGCGTAGCAGATGTCCTGCTGCTTGGGCTCGCGCACGCTCGGGAAGCGCCGCTTCACCGCGGCCAGGATCTCGGCCGCATCGTCGACCGAGAGCGTGGTCTGCGTGACGACCGCGAGCTTGGTCGTCTGAGCGACCTGCACGCGTTCGACGTCGGCCACGTCTTCGACGAGGTAGATGCCTTCGGTCAACTGCCCCATCGTGCCCTCGACCTCGGGGTGGCCCTTGTGGCCGATCATGATGAAGTCGTAGCCTTCCTTGTGGAGCTTGGCCACTTCCACGTGCACCTTGGTGACGAGCGGGCAGGTGGCATCGAAGATGGAGAAGCCGCGCTCCTGCGCTTCGCGGCGCACCGCCTGCGACACCCCGTGCGCGCTGAAGACGAGCGTGGCACCGGGCGGCACCTCGGCCAGGTCTTCGATGAAGATCGCGCCCTTGGCCTTGAGGTCGTTGACGACATAGGTGTTGTGCACGATCTCGTGGCGCACGTAGATCGGCGCGCCGAACTTGGCGATGGCGCGCTCCACGATCTCGATCGCCCGATCCACGCCCGCACAGAAACCGCGCGGCTCGGCCAGCAGCACTTCATCGAGCATCAGAGCACTCCGATCAGGTGGACCTCGAAGGTCACCGGCTGCCCGGCGAGCGGATGGTTGAAGTCGAAGAGCAGCCAGTCGGGGCCCACCTCGCGCACCACCCCGGCATAGCGGCCCTGGCCGTCGGGCGTGGGGAACTGCACCACGTCGCCCACGCTGTAGCGCTCGTCTGGGTCGCCCAGCTCGTGCATCAGCGAGAGCTTCACCCGCTGCAGCATCTCGGGGTTGCGTTCGCCGAAGGCTTCGCCAGCCGCGAGCTGGAAGGTGCTGCGCGTGCCTTCGGACAGGCCCATCAGCCGCGCCTCCATCGCCGGGGCGAGCTGGCCCGAACCGAGCGAGAGCGTGGCAGGCTTGTCGTGGAAGGTGTTGATGACGTCGGCGCCATCGGGTCCGCACAGGCGGTAATGCAGGGTGAGGAAGGAGCCCTGCTGGACGAGATGGGTCGCGTGGTTCAAGGTGGCGGTTCCGCTTGCGAATAGACTGCCGCGAATTTTAGTTGGCGCCCCGGCGCCTCCCGCCCATGGCCTTCAAAGACCTTCCGCCCGATGCCCGGCCGCGCGAGAAACTGCTGGCCCGCGGCCCCGGCGCCCTGGCCGACGCGGAACTGATCGCCCTGCTGCTGCGCACCGGGATCAAGGGCCAGTCGGTGCTCGCGCTGGCGCAATCTCTGCTCGGTGAATTCGGCGGCCTGCGCGGCCTGCTGCACGCCGAGCCGGCCGACCTGAAGCGCATCAAGGGCCTCGGGCCCGCCAAACGCGCCGAGATGGCCGCCGTGCTGGAGCTCGCGCGCCGCTCGCTCGCGCAGGAACTCATGGAACGCCCGCTGTTCGACTCGCCCGCCCGCGTGAAGGACTACCTGCGCCTGCAGATCGGCGGCAAGCCGCACGAGGTCTTCGTGGTGCTGTTCCTGGACGCGCAGAACCGGCTGATCCGGGCCGAGGAGATGTTCCGCGGCACCCTCACGCAGACCAGCGTCTACCCGCGCGAAGTGCTCAAGCGCGCGCTGGAGCTGGGCGCCGCGGCCGTGCTGCTGGCGCACAACCACCCCTCCGGCGCGGCCGAACCGTCGAAGGCCGACGAGTTCCTCACGCAGACGCTCACCCGGGCGCTCGGCCTCATCGACGTGCGCGTGCTCGACCACCTGGTGGTGGCGCCGGCCGAGGTGGTGTCGTTCGCCGAGCGCGGGCTGATGTGAACTTGTTGCCACGCCGGCCGCCCGGCGCGTCCCCGGAATGCGGGAGCCCCTCGCGCCGCGCCGGCCGGGTGTGACATGTGCCCTTTCGCCCGCCTGCGCCCACTCCTACATTGACGCCCAGGGACGCTTCAAAGAGGAGTGAGGAATGGACGCCACCGCCCTTCTCTGGCTGGCCGGCGTGGTGCTGGCGCTGATCACCTTCGCGCAATGGGTGCTGCTGCGTGCGCGCTACCTGGACGCGGTCACGCAGCAGCGCGCCCGCCACGCGCTGCAAATGCAGAACGCCAGCCAGTACATGGACCAGGCACGCAAGCAGATCGCCCAGTTGCAGTCGGACCTGGGCATCGCCCGCTCGCAGCTTGCCCGGCATGCCGCCCGCGCCGCGGTGGCGGCGCGCGAGCGCTCGGCCCACGCGGCGGTGCAGACGCAGCGCAGCGAGGAGCGCCCGCCGGCCCGCCGCGGCGAGCCCTTCGACGGCTTTGCCGACACCCTGCCCTCGTTGCAGTACCCGCACGACGGCGAACTGCTCGCCACCTACCCCGGCCGCAGGCAGTAGCCTCCCGCGGGCCGCGGCTTTCACAGCGGGCGATACAGTGCCCGCATGCCCCCGCGCCGCCTCGACTCACTCGCCGAACTGAAGGCCGCCCTCGCGCACGCCCGCCGCGAAGCCGAGCGCGAAGAGGCCTTGCAGCGCGAGATCGCGGCCCGCGAGAAACGCGAGCGCGAGCTGTTCGCCCTCACCGTCGGCCCGGTGCAGCCGCTTCGCCCGACCGGCAGGGCCCGCCAACCGCGCGCCCTGCCCTCACCCGAGCCACGCCAGCGCCTGCGCGACGAGCGCGCCGCGCTGCGCGAATCGCTCTCCGACGAGTTCAACGTCGACACCTTGCTCGAAACCGACGAGACGCTCTCCTTCCGCCGCCCCGAGATCGGCCTGGACGTGGTGCGCAAGCTGAGGCGTGGCGGCTGGGCCATCCAGGCGCAGGTGGACCTGCACGGCCTGCGGCGCGATGCGGCACGGGTGCAGCTCAACGCCTTCATCCGCGACGCGGCCGAGCAGGGCCTGCGCTGCGTGCGCGTGGTGCACGGCAAGGGCCTGGGGTCACCGGGACGCGAACCGGTGCTCAAGGCACGCGTGCGGAGCTGGCTGGTGCAGAAGAACGAAGTGCTGGCCTTCGTGCAGGCGCGGCCGGCCGAGGGTGGCAGCGGCGCGCTGGTGGTGCTGCTGAAGGCCGGCTAGCGCGCCGCGTCACGGGGCCACCCGGCCGACCAGGGCCGGTGAGATCATCTGATCCGCCAGGGCATCTGCCCACCGGGCGCTGCCCGAGCGCGCAATGTGGCCGTTGTCGTAGTAGACCGGCTGACCCTCGACGATCGAGGCGCACCTGCCGGTCTCGCACAGCACCCTCGACGGCGAGAACGACCCCGCAATGAACGGTCGGTTGCGCTCCAGGGCCTGGAAGAAGAAGGTCGTCTGCTCGCGGTATTCGGCCGTGCTGTAGTCGAGGTTCGGTGTCGTCCCACGCAAGAGCGCCAGTGCCGCCGCCCGAGGCACGTGCTCGCGCGCGCCCGGCACCGGCTCCCAGAGGTAGACGGACTTGCCGCTCGCATACAGCTCGCGCACCGTCGCATCGAAGCGCTCGTGAAACAAGGCGATGGAGCCGGCCTCGCCGAGGTTGCGATCCGGCGAGGTGCTGAGGCGGCCTTCGATGGCCTGGCGCCACGAA
>DASWSY010000638.1:0-1530 GCA_036402415.1 Rhizobacter sp.
ACCGGTTCGACAACGTCAAGGAAGACCCGCAGGTGCGCGCACGGCTGCGCGCGCAGCTCGAACGTCTGGGCGGCATCATCAAGGACTATCAGGAGCGCATCCAGCCCGACAACTTCGCCTTCGTACAGGTGATGGGTTCGATCTATGCCTCGACCTGTTTCTACGTGCTGTACTACCTGAGCGAGTGCCAGCCCGACTTCTTCCAGCAGCTGGTGACCTATTGTCAGGCCAACCAGCAGGACCACGAACACGCCAGCATCGTGCTGCGCCGGATTCAGGCGCTGTACCGCACGCAGCTCATCCATCGCGTGTTCTCCAAGGAGAACACCACGCACGTCATGACCACCATCTTCGGCCACAAGGAGCTGCACTGATGGATCTCGCCAAACTCCGCGCGGTGGTGCCGCGCCCGCGCGAGCTCGCCTACTTGGTCGGCGGCATCGCCATGGCCGGCATTGTCACCGTCTCGGCGCAGCAGGCGGCCTCCAGCGGCGACTCGCCCCCGTGCCCGATCAGCGACTCCATCCAGCAGGCGATCAACAGTAAGGTGCAACTGGTGGGCGTCACCGGCACGGACGTCTCCAAGTACTTCGCCGTCGGCTCGGCGCAGAGCTGTATCGACTCGCTGCTCAATACCAGCTTCGACCTCTCCAAGCTGATCCCCGACCCGATCGGCTGGCTCAGCGACGCGGCGCAGTTCGCGATCAAGAAGGCGACCGAGGCGGCCGTTGGCAAGGTATGTACGGCCGCGCGCAACTCGATGGGCGACATCATTGGCAAGTACAACCAAGCCACCGGCCTCGTGCAGGGCTGGAAGACGAATATCGACACGAACATCGCGGGCCAGAGCGTCGCCTCCTACGGTACCTCGTACGGCCAGTCAACCTCGGTTCGCGACGTGCTGGCCGAAGTTCCGGCCAACACGATGACCACCGGCACGACGACGACCACGAAGTCGAACGGCACCTCGGGCACGACCATCACCAACCCCAGTGGCACGTTGGGCACGACCAATACGAGCGGCGTCCCGGCGCCGCTCACCAACCCGACCCCGTTCACGGCCACGCCGGCGGCCACCCCGAACTCGCAGAGCTACCAGACCTCGCCCCAGTATCAGCAGTCGCAGCCGGCCCCGCCGGTGACGCCCGCCACGGTCGGCACGTCGGTCTTTGGACGCTGATCGCATGCACGCGCGCCAACGACCCGCCCGCCGCACCGCCATGGCCGCTGTTGCCGCCATGGCGGTGCTGACCGCGCCCTGTGCGCAGGCCGAGGGCATCCTTGCATGGATCCAGCAGATCTCGACGCTCAACAGCGCTTATCGGACGGTCACCAAGCAGGTGGATGCCGCCGCAGAGAAGAAGAACCGGATCCGCATGCAAGCCGTGCAGGCACTGGGCTCGGCCATGCTGGATCTCTACAACGCCGAACAGGTACGCAAGGCTGTCAACGATTTCGGCCCGCAGGGACAACTGGTGGACCCGTGCTACCAGCTCGCCATGGCGAGCACCACGCACGAGACGTCGGTCA
>DASWSY010000639.1:0-1684 GCA_036402415.1 Rhizobacter sp.
ACACGGGCTTCGTGCCTGACCACGCCGTCGCCCACCAGGTCGGCAGCGAAACCATCATCGCGATGGAAGACGTCAGCAAGTGGTTCGGCGCGGTGCGCGTGCTGACCGACGTCAACCTGAAGGTGAGGAAAGGCGAGCGCATTGTCATCTGCGGGCCCTCGGGCTCGGGCAAGTCGACGACGATCCGCTGCATCAACCGCCTCGAGCCCTACCAGAAGGGCCGCATCGTGGTCGACGGCATCGACCTCGGTGCCGACGCGAAGAACGTGCAGGCCGTGCGCGCCGAAGTCGGCATGGTGTTCCAGCAGTTCAACCTGTTTCCGCACCTGACGGTGCTGGAGAACTGCATGCTCGCGCCGATGAAGGTGCGCAGCACGCCGAAGGCCGAGGCCGAGGCGATCGCAATGAAGTACCTGACGCGCGTGCGCATCCCCGAGCACGCGAAGAAGTACCCGGCGCAGCTCTCCGGCGGGCAGCAGCAGCGCGTCGCGATCGCGCGGGCGCTGTGCATGACGCCGAAGATCATGCTGTTCGACGAGCCGACCTCCGCGCTGGACCCGGAGATGGTCAAGGAGGTGCTCGACACGATGATCGCCCTGGCCGACGAGGGCATGACGATGCTGTGCGTGACCCACGAGATGGGCTTCGCGCGCAGCGTGGCCGACCGCGTGCTGTTCATGGACCGCGGCGAGATCGTCGAGCAGGCGCCGCCGGAGGAGTTCTTCACCGCGCCGAAGCACGAGCGGCTGCGTGACTTCCTCGGACAGATCCTGCACAAATGACGCCGCTCTCGCTGGCCCATCTGACCGTGCTGGAGGTTGCACCGCCGGCCTTGTTCGACCTCGCAGCCGAGGCCGGCTACCAGAACGTCGGCATCCGCATCCTGCCGGCGGTGCCGGGCGCGGTGTGCTACCCGCTCGACCGGCCCACCGTAGCCGAATGGCGCCGTCGCCTGGCCGATGCCGGCGTCGGTGTGCACGACGTCGAGTTCATTGCGCTGACGCCCGAGGTGCGTGTCGACGCGTACCGCCAGACGCTGGCGCTGGCGGCCGAGCTCGGTGCGCGCCGGCTCAACGTGTCGGGCGACGATCCCGACACCGATCGCGTCGCCGAGCGCTTCGGCCGGCTGTGTGATCTCGCGGCCGAGGTCGGCATCGGCGTGGACCTGGAGTTCATGCGCTTTCGTGTCGTCGGCAACCTGCCGCAGGCGCTCGACGTCGTCACACGTGCGGGGCGGCCGAACGGCAGGCTGCTGATCGACGTGCTGCACCTGTTCCGCTCGGGCGGCACGGCGCAGATGCTGGCGGACGTCCCGGCCGCGCTGATCGGGTCGGTGCAGCTGTGCGATGCACCGCGCCTGGATCCGACCGATGCGCATATCGTCGACGAAGCCCGGCAGGGGCGCTTGTTCCCGGGCGAGGGTGAACTGCCGCTGCTCGAATACCTCAGTGCCCTGCCAGGGGACATCAGCATGAGCGTCGAGGTGCCGACCGCCAGCAGCCACCCCGGCCTGTCACCCGCCGAGTGCGCAGCCAGGGCTTGTGCCGCATCGCGTCGGTTGCTGGCGTTCTCGCTGCTCGACGCGTGACTCGTCGCAAGGGCGCTTCACCTCGCCCGCCAACGGCCGGGCGTCACGCCCAGCTTTCGCCTGAACGCATCGGTGAAGTGTGACTGGCTCGAGAAG
>DASWSY010000640.1:0-4843 GCA_036402415.1 Rhizobacter sp.
GCGCAGCCGGCGCCCGAGGGCCAGCGCCTCACCGCCATCGTCACCGCGCGCGCCAAGCTGCAGACGCCGGAGGAGTTCCGCAACATCGTGCTGCGCGTGCAACCCGACGGCTCGGCGCTGCGCCTGTCCGACGTGGCGCGCGTGGAGCTCGGCCGCGACAACTACACCACCAACATCCGCACCAGCGGGCGCACCGCCGCCGGCATGGCCATCTTCCCGGCCAGCGGCGCCAACACCCTGGCCACCGCCGACGCGGTGAAGGCGAAGCTCGACGAACTGGCTCCCTTCTTCCCCGACGGCATGCGGGCCACGGTGACCTTCGACACCACACCCTTCGTGCGCGTGTCCATCGACGGCGTGGTGAAGACGCTGATCGAGGCCATGGTGCTGGTGGTGGCGATCATGTACCTCTTCATGCAGAACCTGCGCGCCACGCTGATCCCGGCCATCGCGGTGCCGGTGGTGATGGCGGGCACCATGGGCGTGCTCGCGGTGGCGGGCTTCTCGATCAACACGCTGACGATGTTCGGCCTGGTGCTGGCGATCGGGCTGCTGGTCGACGACGCGATCGTGGTCGTCGAGAACGTCGAGCGGCTGATGCGCGAGGAGGGCCTGGCGCCGCGCGAGGCCACGCGCCGCAGCATGGGCGAGATCAGCGGGGCGCTGGTGGGCATTGCGGTGGTGCTGTCGGCGGTGTTCATCCCGATGGCGTTCTTCGGCGGCTCCACCGGCGTCATCTACCGCCAGTTCAGCATCACGGTGGTGAGCGCGATGGTGCTCTCGGTGCTGGTGGCGATGAGCCTGTCGCCGGCCCTGTGCGCCACGGTGCTCAAGCCCTTGCGCAAGGGTGAGCATGCCGCGCACGGCGGGCCGCTCGGGCCGCTGCTCGATCGATTCTTCGGCGGGTTCAACCGTCACTTCGACTGCTTCACCGAGCGCTACACCCGCCAGGTGGGCTGGCTCGCGGGGCGCGGTCGTCGCGCCTTCGCGGTGTTCCTGGTGCTGGTCGCCGGCACGGCGCTGCTCTACCGCTCGCTGCCCACGAGCTTCCTGCCGGACGAAGACCAGGGCGGCCTGCAGATCCAGGTGCGCATGGCGCCCGGGGCCACGGCCGAGCGGCTCGATGGCGTGATGCAGTCGATCGAGGCCTACCTCGGCGAGCAGCCCGAGGTGCGGTTCTTCAACCTCGTGCGGGGCTTCCGCGGCGACCAGGGCTCGGGCCAGGGGTTCATCAACCTGAAGGACTGGTCGGAGCGCCCGGAGGAGGCGCAGGGCGCCGCCGCGCTGGCCGAGCGATTCAGCCGCGAGCTCGGGCGGCGCGTGCGCGACGCCAACGTCTACGTCGTGCAGCCGCCCACGGTGCGCGGCCTGGGCGGCAGTGCCGGCGTGCAGCTCTTCCTGCAGGACCTGGGCGGCCTCGGCCCCGATGCGCTGGCTGCGGCACGCGACCGGCTCATCGATGCCGCCGCCGAGCGCCCCGAGTTCCGTCGCCCGCGCACCAACAGCCTGGCCGAGACACCACAGCTCGCCATCCAGATCGACGACCGCCAGGCCGGTGCGCTCGGCGTGAGCACGGCGATGATCAACGAGACGATGTCGATTGCGCTCGGCGGCAGCTACGTCAACGACTTCATCGACCGCGGCCGCGTCAAGCGCGTGCTGGTGCAGGGAGAAGGCGCCTACCGCGCCGCGCCCGACAGCCTGCGCCACTGGTACGTGCGCAACGCGAGCGGGCGCATGGTGTCGTTCAGCGCCTTCGCCACCAGCAGCTGGGTCACCGGGCCGCGCCAGCTCGTGCGCTACAACGGCAGCCCGGCCTACGAGATCCAGGCCGACATCGCCCCCGGCGTGAGCTCGGGCGCCGCGATGGTGGCGATGCAGGAACTGCTGGGCCAGATGCCGCCGGGCATCGGCTACGAATGGTCGGGCCGCAGCTACCAGGAGCGCCTCTCGGGCAACCAGGCGCCGCTGCTGTACGCGGTCTCGATCCTCTTCATCTTCCTGTGCCTGGCCGCGCTGTACGAGAGCTGGTCGGTGCCCTTCAGCGTGATGCTGGTGGTGCCGCTGGGCATCCTGGGGGCGCTGGCGGCGAGCCACCTCGGCGGGCAGAGCAACGACGTCTTCTTCCAGGTCGGCCTGCTGACGACCGTGGGCCTGAGTGCGAAGAACGCGATCCTCATCGTCGAATTCGCCGAGACGCTGCGCAACCAGGGCATGGGGCTGGTGGAGGCCACGCTCAAGGCCTGCCGACAGCGCCTGCGGCCCATCCTCATGACCTCGCTGGCCTTCGGCATGGGCGTGCTGCCGCTGGCCCTCGCCGGCGGCGCCGGCTCCGGGTCGCAGCAGGCCATCGGCGTGGGCGTGCTCGGTGGCATGGCCAGCGCCACGGCGCTGGGCATCTTCTTCGTGCCGCTCTTCTACCTGTGGGTGAAGTCGCTGTTCTCGCGCCGCAAGGCCGAAGCCCCCGCGGCCGCGCAGGAGTCGCAGGCATGACGCGGGCCGGCTGGCCGCTCGCGGCACTGGCGCTGGCGCTGGCCGGTTGCGGCAGCCTCGTGCCGCCCGCCGACGGGCCCACCGCGCCGCTGCGCGAGAGCTTTCGCGTGGGGGGCGATGCGGCTGCCCCCGCCGAACCTTCGGCACAGGCCGCCGAGACCGCAAAGACGTGGGCGGATTTCTTCACCGACGACCGCCTGCGCCGCGTGGTCGTCCTGGCGCTCGATGGCAACCGAAGCCTGCGCGCCGGCCTCGCTGCGGTCGAGCGGGCGCGCGCGCAGTACGGCATCAGCGCGGCTGAGCGCTGGCCGGCACTCGAAGCTGGCGCATCGGCCGGTCGGCAACGCAGCAGCGTGGGCGCCGGCAGCGAGGCCGCCAGCACCAGCTATTCGGTGTCGCTTGGGGTCACGGCGTGGGAGATCGACCTCTTCGACCGGCTCGGCAGCCTTCGCGGCGCCGCGCTCTCGCGCTATCTCGCCGAGCAGGAGACGCAGGCCGGTGCGAGCCTCGTGCTGGTGGCCGACGTGGCGCAGGCCTGGCTGCTGCTCGCGGCCGAGCGGCAGCGCCTGCGCCTGGCCGAACAGCTTCGCGACAGCCAGCAGCGCACGCTCGAGCTGACCGAGCGCCAGTACGCGCTGGGCGCGGCGTCCGGCCTGCAGACCGCGCGTGCCCGGACGGCGTTCGAGTCCGCCCGTGGCGACGCGGCCCGCAGCGCCGCCGCGGTGGTGCAGGCGCGATTGAGCCTCGAACTGCTGGCCGGCCAACCGCTGCCCGACTCGCTGCTGCCCACGGAGCAGGACGCGACGGCCACTGCGCTCCCCGAGCTGCCGGGCGGGCTGCCGGCCGAGGTGTTGCTGCAGCGGCCCGACCTGCGCGCGGCCGAGCGCACGCTGCAGGCCGCCGCCTATGACGTGGGCGCGGCGCGGGCGGCACGCTTCCCGCGGCTCACGCTCACGGCGAGTGCCGGCACGCGCAGCCCCGAGCTCGACGGCCTCTTCCGGCCCGGCACCGGCTTCTGGAGCCTGCTGCCGACGCTGGAGCTGCCGCTTCTGGACGCCGGCGCCCGCCGTGCGCAGGTCGACGCCAGCGAGGCCACCCGCCGAGAGGCGCTGGCGCGCTACGACGCGGCGCTGCAGTCCGCCTTCCGCGACGTCGCCGACGCACTGGCCGTGCGCGACAGCCTGGCCGAGCGGCTCAGCGCGCAAGAGGCACAGGTCGAGGCGGCCGAACGCACCCTGGCCCTGGCCGAGCAGAGCTACCGCCTGGGCGCGAGCAGCCAGCTCGAACTGCTCGATGCCCAGCGCGAACTGGCCGGCGCGCGGCAGGGGCTCGTCAGCCTGCGCCTCACCGAGCAGGTCAACCGCGTGGACCTGCTGCGCTCGCTGGGCGGGCGATGGAGCGCTGGCGGCTGACCCGGCGCGCGACGATCACCGCGCGAACACCACGAGCAAGGCCGCCATGCCCACCGAGAGCGTCGCCACGATCCCCCACTGCGCGAGGCGCACGAGCCACGCCTTGCGCTCCACCGCCTGCGCGATGTTCCTGAGCGACGCCTTCCAGTGCTTCATGCGCGCCGCGTGGTAGCCGAGCAGTTTCTCCTTCGACACCTCGTCGGCCGGCAGTTGCAGCAGGTCCTCGACCTCCTGGATCTGGTCGTGCGCCGCGAAGGGCACGCTCACCGGCGTCACGCGCGAGGCGTAGAAGCCCAGCGCCATGCAGCCGAGCGTCATGCACAGCGTGACGATGCCGAGCGCGATGGCCACCCCCGACGAGCTGGCCACGAGGTTGCCGAGGCGGCCCGAGTTGGTGAGCGTGACGATGGCGGCCAGGATCACGCCCGCCATGGTCACCACGGCCTGCGCCTTGGTGTCGAGCGCGGTGAAGGTCTTGCCGTAGTCGTCGTACTGCTTGGCCGCGTTGTCGCAGGCGGCCACGCTGGCGGTGATGAGGATGTCGAGGCGTTTTTCGTCGGGCGTGCTCATCGGCGTGCTCCCCGCCTGGCGGCAGGCTTCTTCTTCTCGGCGGGCTTGCGCGGTGTGGCGCGCGCGCCGGCCGGCTTGGTCTGCCCGCTGTCCGGCTGGTGTTGCCAGCAGTAGTTGGTGGGGAACTGTGCGTCTCGCTCGCACCGTGTGCCGGAGATGGTGATCCGGATGCACCGGCTGGCCATGGGCGCTGACTCCTGAATGCTGCTGTGATGATCGGCAAGGCCGAAAGGTCGCGGCGAATCTACCCGGCCCCGGGCGCGGGCGGCAAGCGGGTTCGTCGCGCGGCGCGTTTCGTGCTCACGCACCCGCTCGATCTCTATGATCCCCGGCTTTGCGCCCTGCGTTTCCCGCCATGCTGTCTCCTC
>DASWSY010000641.1:0-9809 GCA_036402415.1 Rhizobacter sp.
GTGGCGCTGCGCACCATGCCACGCCCGGTGCAGCGCACGCTGCCGATCTGGATCACCGCCGCCGGCAACCCCGAGACCTTCCGCCGTGCCGGCGCGATGGGCCTCAACGTGCTCACCCATTTGCTGGGCCAGTCGCTCGAAGCGCTGGCCGACAAGATCGCGGCCTACCGCGCCGCCTGGCGTGCCGCGGGCCACGCGGGGCAGGGCACCGTCACGCTGATGCTGCACACCTTCGTCGGCGAGAACGAGGCCGAGGTGCGCCGCCAGGTCAAGGCGCCGATGCTGCGCTACCTCGCGAGCTCGGCCAACCTCGTCGGCCAGTACACCGCCGCGGTGCCCTTCTTCCACAAGCAGTGCGCGGCCTCGTCGGCACCGGCGACCGCGGACGACCTGAACGACGCGCTCGAGTTTTCGTTCGAGCGCTACTACGCCACGAGCTCGCTGCTGGGCACGCTCGACGACTGCCTGAGCATGACCGACAAGCTCAAGGCCATCGAGGTCGACGAGGTGGCCTGCCTGATCGACTTCGGCGTCGACCCCGAGGAGGTGCTCGCCGCCTTGCCTGCACTCGCCGAGCTGCGCGAGCTCGCGCAACTGCCGATGAGCGAAGAAGAGATGCTGCTCAACGGCTGAGCCTGCGCGTCTTTCGCTAAGCTCGGGCGATGCTGACCGTCGCCCAGATCCTCGCGTTTCTTGCCGCCGCCGTGCTGCTCACCGCCACGCCGGGGCCCGACAACCTCATGGTGCTCAGCCTGGGCATGTCGCGCGGGCGGCGTGCCGGCATCGCCTTCGGCCTGGGTTGCGCCATCGGCTGCCTGAGCCACACCCTGCTGGCCGTGGTGGGCGTGAGTGCGCTCGTGGCGGCCTCGCCCACGGCCTTCACGCTGCTCACGTGGGCCGGCGGTGCCTACCTCGTCTGGTTGGGCATCGGGGCCTTGCGAAGCGCCGGCAGCGGGCCGGTCGGCCAGGCCGAGGTGAGCGCCGAGCCGCTGTCGCGGCTCTTCGTCAAGGGCCTCATCGCCAATGCGATCAACCCGAAGGTCGTGCTCTTCTTCCTGTCGTTCCTGCCGCAGTTCGTCGTGGCCTCGCAGGGGCGTGTGGAATGGCAGCTCGCGCTGCTGGGCGTGCTCTTCACCGCGCAGGCCGCGCTGCTCTTCTCGCTGCTCGGCTACTTCTCGGGCAGCGTGGGTGCGTGGCTCAACCGCAAGCCGAGCGTGGGCAAGTGGCTCGACCGGCTGGCCGGCACCGTCTTCATCGCCCTCGGCCTGCGCATGGTGGCCAGCCGCTGAGCGGCCAGGCCCGAGCGGGCGTCAGCGGTACGACAGCACGAGCCCGTGCACGAGGCGCGTCCAGCCGTCGAGCATCACGAAGAGCAGCAGCTTGAACGGCAGCGAGATGGTCGTGGGCGCGATCATCGACATGCCGAGCGCGAGCAGCACGGTCGCCACGATGAGGTCGACCACCACGAAGACCAGGTAGATGATGAAGCCGATCTGGAAGGCCCGGGTCAGCTCGCTCAGCGTGAAGCTCGGCACCAGCACCATGAAGTCGTCCGACTGCAGCTTCTCGGCGCGCGCCTGCGGCCAGATCGACGAGGCCGATTTCAGGAAGAACTGGCGCTCGCGCTCGTGGGTGTGCTTCTTCAGGAATTCCTTGAGCGGCGCTTTCGCCGCATCCACCACCGCCATGATGTCGTTGAGGCCCTCGCCCTTGGTGCCGAAGCTGCGGTTGCGCAGCGCGTCCGACACGTCCATGCCCACCGGCGCCATGATGTAGACCGACAGGATGATCGCGATGCCGTTCAGCACCATGTTGGGCGGCGTCTGCTGCAGGCCGAGCGCGGTGCGCAGCAGGCCCAGCACGATCACGAGCTTGGTGTAGCTCGTGACCATCAGCGCCACGAAGGGCGCGATGCCGAAGGCGACGATGAGCGCGACGAGGGTGAGCGGCTCGGGCAGTCCGGATTCCATGCGCGTGGCGCCTCAGATCTCGTTGGGCGCGAACTCCGACACCCTGACGCCGAGCCGGTCGCCGACCGCGACCAGGTGCCCTTTGCCCAGCACGTTGCCGTGCGCGACGATGCGCACGGTGCAGCGGTTGAGCGGCTGGCCGAGGTCGAACACATGGCCGGGACGGATGTTCCTGAGTTCGCCGAGCGAGAGCGACAGGTCGCCCACCTCGAAGCGCAGCGCCACTTCCAGCGCGTCGAGCCGGTCGATCGGCAGATGGGCGCTTGCGTGGACGGCATCGGCGGCGTCGGCCGCCGCAGCGGGGGCGGCAAGGGGCATGTCTCGGTTCATGGCAGGTTCTTTCGATTGCTGGACGGTGATGCGCGAGCCTTCGGCGTGCGCCACGAGTTGTCGCCCCGCGCGGCCCCCCAGCTCGGCGGTCAGCACGATGGCCGCGCCCGACGAAGCCCACTGCTCGATGCTGACGATGTCGCCGGGCCGGATGCTGGCCACCTCGCGCAGGCGGATGGGCGTGGTGCCGATGCAAAAGGCCAGCGGGAAGCGCAGGCGTTCGAACATCGCATTCACCCTCGGGCCCGCGTTGCCGCCGACGTGCGGCGGCACCAGCGCCTCCAGCGCGGCGGGCGACTCCAGCTGGATGAAGCCGCGCAGCCGCGTGGCACCGTCGTCCGATGAGGCGGTGAAGACCGCCGCGCGCTGCGGATCGTCGAGCGGCCCGCGCGGCTCGCGCGCGTCGCCATCGGGGGGCTGCCATTCGAAGTGCAGGCGCAGCGCTTTCTCCAGCGCGTCGACCAGCGGGTGCAGCGCGTCGGCGAGCAGGATGTAGCGCAGGTCGCGCGGCAGCAGGTGGCTGCGCGGCTCGCCGAGCAGGGCCTCGACGCTCGGTGCATCGAGGCCGAGGTGGCCGACGTGCGGGCCGAGCTTGAAACGGTAGCGTTCGTAGAGGCCGTCCTCGGCCGCGCCGTCGAGTCGCCACGTGAGCCGGTAATTCTTGCCGCCTGCCGTCACCGCATGCTGCGCCGCGCTCGCGTAGAGACGGTTCAGCGCACGCACGGTCGCTGCATCGGCGCGCGGCAGAAGCGTCGCCGCGCCGAGCTCCGTCACCGCGTCGTGAACCAGCGTGGCCACCATCTCTGCACTCACTCCATCAACGTGACATCCGCGTGTCAGGGCCATCCCTTCGCAAGTGGTGTCGAGGGGGTCGGGGCGACGCAGCGTACCCAAACGACCCGCGTCGAGAAAGTACGCAAATTCGTAGTCAGCAGCGCGTCATCAGGGAACTCGTGGCTACGAGAACTCGTGGTTGCTGCGGGCCTGATGCGCGACTTAGAGTCCGGCCGACCGTGCGTTCGACCGTGCGATTTCTCACGGACTTTTCTCACGGTCCGTGCGCGCCGCAAGACGCCTTCAACCCTTCACCCGCACCCCCATCCATGGCCAGCACCAGCACCAGCTTCCAGCCCACCGGCAGTGGCTTGCGTGACCTGATGCGAAGCGCGGGCCGGCACCACGACCTGGTGCTGGCCGGCATGCTCGTGGCCATCGTGGCGCTCTTCGTGCTGCCGCTGCCCACGGCGCTGCTCGACTTCCTGATCGCCTGCAACCTCGCGGTGAGCCTCGTGCTCCTGATCGTGGCGATGTACGTGCCGTCCGCGCTGTCGCTGTCGACCTTCCCGTCGCTGCTGCTCTTCACCACGCTCTTTCGCTTGGCGCTCAACATCGCGTCGACCAAGCTGATCCTGCTGCAGGCCAACGCCGGCCACATCATCGACACCTTCGGCAAGCTCATCGTCGGCAACAACGTGGTCGTGGGCGGCGTGGTGTTCCTCATCATCGCCATCGTCCAGTTCATCGTGATCGCCAAGGGCTCGGAGCGGGTGGCCGAGGTGGCGGCGCGCTTCGCGCTCGACGCGATGCCCGGCAAGCAGATGAGCATCGACGCCGACGTGCGTGCCGGTGCGCTCTCGACCGCTCAGGCGCAGAAGCGCCGCCAGCTGCTGGAACAGGAATGCCAGCTTCACGGCGCGATGGACGGCGCGATGAAGTTCGTGAAAGGCGACGCCATCGCCGGCATCGTGATCGCGCTCGTCAACATCCTCGCCGGCATCGCCATCGGCACGCTGATGCACGACATGAGCGTCGGCGACGCGCTGCAGCGTTACGCCATCCTCACGGTGGGCGACGGCATGGTGTCGCAGATCCCGTCGCTGCTCGTGTCGATCGCGGCCGGCGTGGTGATCACGCGCGTCACCACGGGCGGCAAGCACGACACGCAACTGGCCCGCCAGATCGGTGACCAGCTCATGGCACATCCGCGCGCGCTCATGATCGCGGGCCTGGCGGTCGGCAGCTTCCTGCTCGTGCCGGGCTTCCCGAAGTGGGTGTTCGGTCTGCTGGCCCTGGCCCTGCTGGCCACAGCCTTTGTTGCACATTGGGCGGGGGCGCGGCGCAGCACGCCGGCCTGGATCTCGCACCGCGACCCGGCCGTGTCGGAAGAGACCGAAGGCGACCACGCCGTGGCCGCGCCGCTGGCGGTGCGCTTGTCGAGCAGCCTGCATGCCGCGCTCGACCGTTTCGCGCTCGACCAGCAGCTCACCGCCGTGAAGGCGACGGTCGAGTCCGACCTGGGCCCGGTGTTCCCGCGCCTGCAGGTGGCGCATGCCGAAGGCGTGCGCGAACACGGCTACCAGGTGCTGGTGCATGACGTGGTGGTGTCCGAAGGCGTGCTGCGCCCGGGCTGGTGGCTGATCGACCCGGCGCAGGCCGTCTCGCCACCTGCCGGTGCCGAGGTGGCCGAGCCCTTCGGTCCCTTCCCGCGCGTGGTGTGGACCGCGAGCCCCGAGCCCGGCACGAAGGCCTGGCGCGCCGAGGAAGTGGTGGGCCTGCACGTCGACCACACCGTGCGCCGCCATGTGCGCCAGCTCATCGGCCTGCAGGAAGTGCAGCGCCTGCTGCACTGGGTGCAGCGTGATGCACCTGAGCTCGCCGCCGAGGTGTCGCGCGTGGTGCCGGCTCAGCGCATCGCCGAAGTGCTGCGCCGCCTGCTGCAGGAGGGCATCCCCATCCGCAACCTGCACGCCATCTTCGAGAGCCTGGCGCTGTGGGGGCCGAAGGAGGCCGACGCGATCGCGCTGACCGAGCTCGTGCGCATCGACCTTGGCCACTACATCACCAGCCGCTACGTCGGCGCGAGCCGCCAGCTCGAGACCATCATGTTCGAGTCGGCCCTGCTCGAGCGGGTGCAGAACGCGATCGAGAAGTCGCCGCGCGGCAACCTGCTGCTGCTGAGCCCCGCCGCCGCGCAGGACGTGCGCGAGCAGGTGCGCCGCATCCTCGGCGCGAGCGCGGGGCGCGTGGTGGCCATCGCCTCCTCCGACGTGCGGCGCTACGTCAAGACGCTGATCGAACCGGTGGCGCCCGCGCTGCCGGTGCTGTCGTACCAGGAACTCGACGAAGACGTCCACCTGCAACCCGTGGGCTGGGTCACCAACCCGCAGGCGCTCTGAACCTCACCATTCGAATGACTCCCCAGAACATCCTCGACTTCACCCGCGAAGGCCTGCTCATCGTGCTGTGGGTCTCGCTGCCGGTGGTGCTGGTGTCCACCGTCACCTCGCTGGTGGTGGCCGTGCTGCAGGCGGTCACGCAGGTGCAGGACCAGAACATCGGCCAGTCGATCCGCCTGATCGCGGTGATGGTGGCCATCGTCGCCACCGCGGGCTGGCTGGGGCGCGACGTGCTGCGCTTCGCCGAGCGGGCGTTCCAGAGCCTGGGGCTGCTGTCGTGAGCGCCCGCGCGGTCCATCGGGTCGTGCAGCGCTGCGCCTTCGCGCTGCTCGGGGGCGTCTTGCTGATGCTGCTCGCGCAGCACAGCGGCGCGGCCGAGCTGCCGTGGCGCGGCAAGACCTTCCAGATCGTGGCCAACGAGAAGCCGCTGCCCGACTTCCTGCGCGAGCTGGCCGCATCGCAAGGCACCACGGCGGTGATCGACGGCAAGGTGTCGGGCGTCATCAGCGGCAAGTTCGTCGGGGTGTCGGCGCTCACGATCCTCAACAACCTGTGCACGACCAACGGGCTGACCTGGTACTACGACGGCGCCTTCCTCTACATCGACCTGGCCGCCGACGCGCGCAGCGAGGTGCTGCCCATCGCGAGTGCCAACGCGGCGCGCATCTCCGAGACGCTCTCGCGCCTGCGCATCGCCGACAGCCGCTACCCGCTCACCATCAGCCGCGACGACGGCACGGTGCATGTGTCGGGCCCCAAGCGCTACGTCGAGATGGTGCGCCAGGCCGTGCGCCTGGTCGACCAGCGCACTGCGCTCGCCGACGGCGCCGAGATCCGGCTCTTCCCGCTCAAGTACGCGTGGGCGGCCGACTTCAAGATCAGCCGCAACGGCCGCGAGACGGTGATCCCCGGCGTGGCCAACGTGCTGCGCAGCCTCTACGGCCGCCACGCGGGTGCGGCCGGCAGCACGGGTGGCCGCTCGTCGGGCTCGGCCCTCGGCGTGGGCCCCAACCGCCAGATCAAGATGCGCAGCGGCGACGTGGTCAACGCGCCCAAGCTCGAGCTGCCCGGCGTGTCGCCCGCGGGTGGCGACGAGAGCCTCGGCGGCGTGTCGTCGATGAACGCGAGCGGCGAGTTGCCGCAGTTCCAGGCCGACACGCGCATGAATGCCGTGCTGGTGCGCGACACGCCGGACCGCATGGCGCAGTACGCGCGCCTCATCGAGTCGATGGACGTGCGCCCGCGCCTGCTGGAGATCGAGGTCACGATCATGGACATCAGCACCGACCGGCTGCAAAGCCTGGGCGTGGACTGGCGCGCCAACGGTCGCCATGCCGACCTGCAGACCGGCCGCGGCGACGCGCCACCGCTCACCTGGGGCAATGCCACCACCGAGGCGGGCACGACCGGCGCCACCACGCCGCTCGGGCTCGTCTTCACCGCCGCCATCGGCAACGACATCCGCAACTACCTGCTGGCCCGCGTGAGCGCGCTCGCCACCAAGGGCGACGCCAACTTCGTCGCCCGGCCCAAGGTGATGACGCTCGACAACACCGAGGCGGTGCTCGAGAACCTGAGCGAGTTCTACGTGCGGGTCGACGGCTTCCAGGACGCCGGCCTCTTCAGCGTGACGGCGGGCACCGCGGTGCGCGTCACGCCGCTCATCGTCGACGACCAGGGCGCGCGCGGCGTGCTGATGTCCATCGACATCGTCGACGGCGACCTGAGCGCGGCCTCGGTCGACCGCATCCCCATCGTGCGCCGGCGCACCGTCAACACGCAGGCTCTGGTCGACGAGGGGACGAGCCTCTTGATCGCCGGCTACTCGTCCGAGGAGAAGAGCAACGTCACCTCGGGCGTGCCGCTGCTGTCGGACATCCCGCTGGTGGGCAAGCTCTTCCAGTACAGCGACAAGAAGCAGGTGAACATGGAGCGCTTCTACCTGCTCACGCCGCGTCTCGTCACACCGGGTGCTGCCGCCGCCGCGGCCGCCGCATCTGCCGCAGGGGGCTGACATGAGTGCAATGCCTCTCACCGACGCGCTGCAACCGCGTGCTTCCACCGCGCACTGGTGCCTGCGCTTCCTCAGTGGCGCCGTGAAGGGCCGCACCATCGTGCTCAAGCCCGGCGCCAACGTGCTCGGCTCGGGCGGCGAATGCGAGGTGATGCTGCCCGGTGGCGACGTGCTGCCGCGCCACCTCGTCTTCACCGTGGGCGAGCTGGTGGTGACGATGCAGAAGGTCGGCACCGCCGGTGCGCGGCTCAACGGCGAAGAGATGACGCAGCCGCGCAAGAGCGTGGTCGCGGGTGACATCGTGAGCGTGGGCGCGATCGACTTCCAGCTCGACCGCAGCTACCCCGCGAGCGAACACGACGACCGCATGTTCGCGCCGTTGCACGCCGTGCCGGCCGGCCCCGGTGCCGGCGCGCCGGCCGCGCCCAGCCGCACGCCCTCGCTGCGCCTGTGGGTGGGCGGCGTGGTGGCCGCGCTCGCCATCGTGAGCCTGGCGGCGGTCGGGCTGGGCGGCAATGCGCTCGGCTCGCGCGCGGGGGCCGCAAGCGTCAACCTCGCCGAGGTGGAGCAGGCGCTCGTGCCTTTCCCGGAGGCGCAGGTGGTCGGCGCGCCGGGCGGGCAGGTCACGGTGCGCGGCTATGTCGAATCGCGCCAGCGGCGCGAGGCGCTGCAGCAGGCGCTGCAGCGCTTCGGCCCCAGGGTGACGGTGAACGTGCACGCCGCCGAGGACATGGTCGAGCAGGCACGCCGCTACGTGGGCGACCCGGGTGTCGCCGTCACCTACGCCGGCCAGGGCCGCCTGGTGCTCAGCGGCACGGTGGAAGACAGCGCCGTGCGCCAGAAGATCCGCCGCCTCGGCGAGGACCTGCACCCCCACGTGCTCGTTTCCGACAAGGTGCAGTACCGCGAGAAGCCCGTCACCGACGCGAGCGCCGCGAAGCAGCAATGGGACGGCTGGCAGAGCGTGCTGCCTGCGCGCATGGTCAGCATCACCGAAGACGAGAACGGCCTGCGCCACATCCAGCTCGCCAACGGCAGCCGCTACTACGAAGGCGCCGTGCTGCGCTCCGGCCAGGAACTCAAGCGCATCGGTGCCGAAGGCCTGGTGCTCGGCGCCAGCCCCGATGCGCCCAACGGCGCCGCAAAGGCCACCCGATGAACACGACCCGACAAGCTGCGAACCCGCGGTTCGCTTCCCCGATTTCCACGCGGCGGCGCGCGAGCCGCGGGGAATGCCCCCGTCCAACCGGACGGGACCTTCACCGCCCGTGCTGACGCACGGCATCACACACCCCACAGGAGAGAGAAATGCCCTCACCCATCGAAGACTCCAAGCAGCAGATGCTCGAAGCCATGCGCCTGAACGCCGACCTGATGGCGACCAGCACCACGGTGTCGGTCGGCATCCAGGCCGCCTCGTCCACCGCGCACACGATGAACGGCGCGGCCGCGGCCGGCGGCGAAGTCGCCAAGACGACCGGCAACGACATCCGCCAGTCGGCCAAGTCGTCGTGAGTCCGTCCGCGCGCGGTGGCCGGGCACCGGCCGCCCGCGCGGGCCTCTCGATGCCCATGCCTTTCAGCAGGAGGTGAACCATGACAGATCCCGTTGCATCGGGCGCCGCCGCCGCGGCCACCCCCGAGATCGCCGGTCCGGCGCAGCAGCAGGCCACTGCCGCCTCGCGCTTCGCGCCGGGCGATACGCAGATGTTCGCCAAGCTCATGCAGGGTGCGCCGGCGCACACGATGACGGCAATGGACACCGGCTCGATCTCCGACGCGGCCAAGGCCATGGCTGCGCAGCTCAGCGGCAACGTGCGCTCGTTCGAGGACATGCGCCGCAGCATGCTCGAGTCGGTCGACTTCCGCGACCCGATCAAGACCATGTTCGTGATGACCGACCACTCGCTGGAGGCCCACATGATGTTCACCAAGATGCACATCTCCACGGGCCTGGCGAGCGCGGCCACGAGCCTCTTCGGCACCTTGCTCAAGAACCAGCAGTGAGGCGGCCGTGACGCACCCCGCATCGTTCTTCCATCGTGGGCTGGCGGCGCTCGTGCTGCTGCTGTGCCTTGCAGGCTGCAAGGTCGGCCTCTACTCCAACCTCAACGAGCAGGAGGCCAACGAGATCGTCGCGGCCCTGGCCGCCGATGGCGTGGACGCCGCCAAGGAGCGCCAGGAAGGCAACAACTGGCAGGTGCTCGTCGACGAAGGCCGGCTCGGCCGCGCGCTCGACATCCTGCGCGCGCAGGGGCTGCCGCACGACCGTTACGCCAGCATGGGCGACGTGTTCCAGAAGCAGGGCCTGGTTTCCACG
>DASWSY010000642.1:0-5699 GCA_036402415.1 Rhizobacter sp.
CCCCGGCGGGCGACCTACTTTCTTTGCTTCGCCAAAGAAAGTAGGCAAAGAAAGGCGACCCGACGGTGGCGGTCCGACCCTGCGGGCCGGACTTCTCTGCGGTGCTCGGACTTGAGGGGCCGCGCCTAACTCACTTCGCGGCCTTTGGCCGCTACGTTCAGACAAGAGGCGCGAAGTCAGTTGACGAAGCGCGCTGGCGCGCGCGCCCCTCAAGCCCTGCGCTCCTCGACGCCACCCACGGGAGCGATACAGCTCGCTTCGCATCGCAACAAGGGCGGCGCGCTGCGCGCCCGCCTTCGAGCACGAGGCGAAGCGAGCCGAGCGTACGAGGCCAGCGAAGCTGGCGAGGGTATCCCGGGGCCCTTGAGAGCCGTCGAGCAGCGCAGGGCTTGGGGTGGCGCGCGCAGCGCGCTTCGTGAACATTCTTCGCGCCTCTTGTCTGAACGTAGCGAGCGCAGCTCGCGAAGTGAGTTAGGCGCGGCCCCTCAAGTCCGAGCACCGCAGAGCAGTCCGGCCCGCAGGGTCGGACCGCCACCGTCGGGTCGCCTTTCTTTGCCTACTTTCTTTGGCGAAGCAAAGAAAGTAGGTCGCCCGCCGGGGCGAGACCCGGCAGCAGCCTCACGCAGTGCAAACCCATAGCAAAAACAAAAAGGGCGACCCCAACGGCCGCCCTCTGCAAGAGAAGAAAAAGACTCAGAAGCCTAGGCTGGCCAGCAAATCGTCCACTTCCCCTTGGTTCTTGACGATGTCCGTGCGCCCCTCCGGGTTCACCACCGGCCCGTTCAGCTCCTTGGCGTGCTCGATCACCTTCTGCGCCTGCTCGGGCGGCGCCGCCTGGACCAGCAGCTTGACGAGGCTGTCTTCCAGGTCCGAGGCCAGGGAGACCACCTTCGCCACCACCTGGCCGGTGAGGTCGTGGAAGTCCTGCGCCATCATGATGTCGGTCAGGTGCTGGTCGATGCGCGCGGTGGCGGCTTCGACGTCGCCCACGAAATTCATCACCGAGCCCGAGGCCACGGCCTTCACCGGGTCGGCCACGATGGCAGCGGCGATGCGGCGCGTTTCGGCGGCGATCGCGTTGTGTTCCACCTTCGCCTGGTCGACGGAGTTCAGCACCTTGTTGGCCGCATTGCCGGTCTTCTCGGCGATGTAGTTGAGGCGGCTGCGCGCGTCGGGCAGGTCGTTGGCGGCGTTCTGCAGCTTGGGCATCACGCCGAGCTGGTGCAGCGTGTCGTGCAGCTGGCGGGTGATCATGCCGAGCTGCTGGAACACCTCGGGCGATGCGCCACCGCCGTGGTTGGCCGGAGCGGCCGGTGCGAGCACGGCCATGTCGTCCATCTTCATGGGTTCCCCCCTCCTCAGGCCGCAGTGGCCAGTTTTTGCATGATCTTCTGGACCTTTTCTTCCAAGGTGGCCTTGGTGAAAGGTTTGACGATGTACCCGGCGGCGCCGTCCTGCGCGGCGCGCACGATGTCTTCCTTGCGGGCTTCGGCGGTCACCATCAGCACCGGGATGTGCTTCAGGCTCGCCTCGGCCTTGATGGCCGCCAGCAGCTCGAAGCCGTTCATGTTGGGCATGTTGATGTCGCTCACCACGAAGTCGAACTTGGCGTTCTTCAGCAGGTTCAGGGCCGCCGCGCCGTCTTCGGCTTCTTCGGCGTTGTTGTAGCCGAGCTCCTTCAGCAGGCCCCGCACGATGCGGCGCATGGTGGAGAAGTCATCGACGATCAGGAACTTCATGTCAGGGTTGCTCATGGCGGGACCTCGCAGTGCTACTGGCGCTGTTATCGGGCGTTGGGGTTGGTTATTGAGGGCTCGGCGGCCAGCTCGGGTGCGACTTTGGGCACAGCCGGCGCGCCTGCCGCCGGTGCCTCGGGAATGGGCTTGTTGAAGAAGCGGTCTTCCGCATCGCGGTTCATCACGATGATGCTGATGCGCCGGTTGCTCGGGCTGAGCGGATCTTCCTTCTCGAAGGGCACGCTGGACGCGAGGCCCTGCACCCGCAGCACGCGGTCGGTCGGCAGGCCGCCGGCGGTGAGCTCGCGGCGCGAGGCGTTGGCGCGGTCGGCCGAGAGCTCCCAGTTGCCGTAGCCCAGGCCGTCGCGGTCGGCCGCGAAGGGCTGCGCGTCGGTGTGGCCTTCCAACGTGAGGCGGTTGGGCACCTCGGCGAGCACCGAGCCGATGTCGCGCAGCAGCTCGCGCATGTAGGGCTTCACGACGGCACTGCCGCTGTCGAACATGGGGCGGCTCTGCTCGTCGATGATCTGGATGCGCAGGCCGTCGGCCGTCATGTCGAGCTTGACTTGGTTCTTGACGTTGCCGAAGCGCTCGGCCTCGGCCAGCATCTTCTCGATGTGGCTCTTCACCTGCTCGAGCTTGCCGGTCTCGCCGGCGCGTTGCTCGGCGCGCATGGCG
This sequence comes from Rhizobacter sp., assembly GCA_036402415.1. Classification (GTDB taxonomy): domain Bacteria; phylum Pseudomonadota; class Gammaproteobacteria; order Burkholderiales; family Burkholderiaceae_C; genus Rhizobacter. The sequence goes on from DASWSY010000642.1 coordinate 2,415, forward strand.
GCGAGGTTGATGGTGCTGCGCGTGGTGTCGACGTCGCCACGCTTGACCTGGCCGCCCGAGCGGGTGAGGTCGGTGCCGCCGCCCTTGATCACGTGCGACGAGTCGCCCGAGCCGCTGCCGCCCGAGAGCAGCGCCACCTTGAGCGGCGAGTTGAAGTAGTCGGCGATGCCCTTCTTGTCGCCCTCGGTCGTGGAGCCGAGCAGCCACATGAGCAGGAAGAAGGCCATCATCGCCGTCACGAAGTCGGCATACGCGATCTTCCACGCGCCGCCATGGGCAGCGTGGCCGCCCTTCTTGACGCGCTTGATGATGATCGGCTGGAGCTTCTTTGAATCACCCGCCATCACTCACCTCCAAGCGAGCGCAGCGAAGCGCCCGATCAAGCAACACCCACGGATCCGGCTCTGCCGGTCCGTCGGGTGGCGCCCCTTGGGGGCAGGAGCGAGAGCGACTGGGGGGCGCATTTATTTCTTGCCTTTCACGTGGCTTTCCAGCTCGTTGAAGGTCGGGCGTTCGGTCGAGTAGAGGACCTTGCGGCCGAACTCCACGGCGACCTGCGGGGCGTAGCCCTGCATGCTGGCGAGCAGCGTGGTCTTGATGCACTGGAGTTCCTTCGTGCCTTCGTCGTTCTTCTGCTCCATCAGGCCGGCCAGCGGCTCGGCCACGGCGTAGGCCAGCAGGATGCCGAGGAAGGTGCCCACGAGGGCCGAGCCGATCATGCCGCCCAGCACGGCCGGGGGCTGGCCCACCGAGCCCATGGTGTTCACCACGCCCAGCACCGCGGCCACGATGCCGAAGGCGGGCAGGGCGCCGGCCAGGCGGGCCACCGCCGCCGCGGGCGCGTGCGCCTCGTGGTGGTGGGTGTCGATCTCGCTGTCCATCAGGCTCTCGATCTCGTGCGCGTTCAGGTTGCCCGAGACCATCATGCGCAGGTAGTCGGTGACGAACTCCACCACGTGGTGGTCGCTGCCCACGGTCGAGTATTTCTGGAACAAGGCCGAGCTCTGCGGCTCCTCCACGTCCTTCTCGATCGACATCAGGCCTTCCTTGCGGGCCTTCTGCAGGATGTCGTAGAGCAGCGCGAGCAGCTCCATGTACCGTGCCTTGGTGTACTTGCTGCCCTTGAGCAGCCCCGGCAGGGCGCCGATGGTGGCCTTGAGCACCTTGGGCTGGTTGTTCACCACGAAGGCGCCCAGGGCGCCGCCCAGGATGGCCATCAGTTCGGTCGGCAGGGCCTTGAGGATGACCCCCATGTTGCCGCCGTGAATGATGTAGGCCCCGAAGATGCACCCCAGGGCAACGCCGTAGCCAATGAGAACAAACATGGTCGGTTGAGTGTTGCGTCGTGCCCGCTGGCTCCTGATCGGCTGGCGGACTCAGGGTCTTATCGGCGCCTGGCCCCACCTCTTGAGTGAGTGTGCGCAACGCATCGCGCAATTGATCGCTGCAACAGGCCGGGATTTGCGGCGCAAACCGCACCGGTCGCGCAGGGCCAAAAAAAACGGACCTCGAGGGTCCGTCGGAAAGCACTTTCTAGGTGCCAGGAGGAGACAAGAAGCAAAAACTGGTCGCTGGTACGAGAGGGTTATCGGTGCGTACCGGAGGAACTTGAGGGCATGAGGGCCGGGCCTCGATGCTCAATGCATCTGGATGCCGCCCGAGGCCTTGCCCTTGCCGGCGCGCGCCGGGGGGTTGCACAGGCCGCAGACGTAGTGCTTGCTGATCTCGTGCGGGTGGGTCACGAAGTGGCCGCCGCACTTGGAGCACTTGGTGAGGGTCAGCATGCCGTTGTCGACGAACTTCACCAGGCGCCAGGCGCGGGTGACGGACAACAGGGCTTCGAGGTTCTGGGCCTGGGTCTGCTCCAGGTAGAGCTGGTAGGCCTTGATCACGGTGTCGATCTCGTCCATCTCGGCGACCTTGTTCAGGTACTCGTGGATGTTCATGAAGAGCGACGCGTGGATGTTGGGCTGCCAGGTCATGAACCAGTCGGTGGAGAAGGGCAGCTGGCCCTTGCTCGGCGACTTCCCGGAGACTTCCTTGTACAGACGCAGCAGGCGTTCGTAGGACAGGTCGGTTTCGGATTCCAGCACCTGCAGGCGGGCGCCGAGGTTGATCAGCGTGACGGCACGCTCGATCTGCTTGGCTTCGGTGAGGATGCTCTTGGTGCGCATGGAATCTGCTCCTGGGCTGTCTGTATAGGTATTGGGGCTGTCGGTCCGAAGCTCAGGCGGCTTCCTGGTGGCGGCCGGCCATCAGGATGCTGGCGTGCAGGCGGCTCGTGGTGTCGTTCGAGGCGGCCTTGCCATGGTTGGTGAGCAGGCCCCACACCATGTCGTCGTCCATGCGGAACTTGCACAGCAGCGTGTTGCCCGAGGCGACCTTCATCATCTGGGCCGGCGTCAGCAGCGCGATCATCGACGCGCTCTCTTCGCTGATGCCCAGGCGGAAGAGAGCCTGTTCGCGGTCCGAGCGGATGAGGCTCTGGGCGAGCATCAGGTACGACAGGTTGGCTTCGCGGATTTCGGTCAGGATTTGGTCGGCGTTCATGCTGTTGTTCCTTGGGCTGTCTGGTGGGTTTGTCTGCTTGCGTTGCTGTACGTCTCAACGTGGGATGGACTGTAAAGATCGGAAATGGGGCCCAACATCAGGCCGGTTCTGTGGCTTGAGTCCAGCTTCTTCTGTGGGTCGTGTCAGGCAACTTCCTACAAACGTAACCAGCTGCACGCCCTCTGTGACGCAGTGCACGGCCGCACCTGGGTGTTACCACTGATGCCGGGTGTAGGGGCCGACAAACCGGCCGCCTTGTCATCCACCCGTTGCACACGCCACATGCCGGCCGGTCTTCCCCTCAAGCCGCGCCGCGGCCTGCCGAAAACATTCAGTGGCCCTCGGTGCCGTGAACAAGCTCTGAATCGCCACCTTCATCTCGCTTGACAAATTTCTAAAGTTCCGAAATTGCCAAGCCGATAAGCAAACCAACGGGGACGGGCAACCAGAACCGGGGTCCGGAGTAAGCGGCCAAGGTGTTTCGAGAAGGGCAACAGATAGAAGCCCTTCGCGGGATCTGAGGATGACGCACGCCGGGCGCAGCAGGCCAGCGGTTTCGACTGCTGGCGTCAACGCAGAAGCAGGGCCGATCTGATGGAGAAGCCAGGCGACTGCGGCGGCAATGCCGGCGCTTGCCGGAAGTCACTTCAACCGTTATTGGAGATTTTCAAATGGCAATGACCATCAACACCAACATCTTCTCGCTGAACGCTCAGCGCAACACCTCTTCCACGC
>DASWSY010000643.1:0-13069 GCA_036402415.1 Rhizobacter sp.
CGCCTGCAGCGCCTCGACGATGCGCAGCTTCTGCGCCGGCTGCACCCTCGCGAAGACGGCGATGCCGGGCAGTTCCTCGCGCAGCTCGGCCTCGCCCATGCGTTCCAGTTCGGGGCCATCGACCGCGCGCTGGCCGTCGAGGGCGATCCCGAGTTCACGCGCAATCGCGAGGCCCGTGAGCTTGTGGTCGCCGGTCACCATCACCGGTCGGATGCCCGCGGCGCGGCAGTCGGCCACGGCACGCTTCACCTCCTCGCGCGGCGGGTCGATCTGGCCCACGAGGCCGAGCAGGCGCGCACGGCCCGCCAGAGCTTCGAAGCCGGCAGCGGGGTCGAGGCGGTCATCGTCGACGGTGGCGAAGGCCAGCACGCGCAAGGCCTTCGCGGCCATGGCGTCGGCCGCGGCGCGTGCCGCCTGCAGCGCGGCGTGGTCGTCGGGAGCACACAGGCGCAGCACGGCCTCGGGCGCGCCCTTGATCCACACCCGGCACGGCGCGCCGGGCATGCGGTGGCGCGTGGCCATGAGCTTCGCGTCGGAATCGAACGGCAGCTCGGCCTCGCGCGGCGCCGCGTGGCGCAGCGGCTCGAGCGCGAGGCCCCCCTTGCGCGCCAGCACCAGCAGCGCCGCCTCGGTGGGATCGCCGAGCACGCCCCAGCCCGCGCGATCGTCCTCGGGTGGCAGCAGCTCGGCGTCGTTGCACAGGGCGGCGGCGACAAGGAGCTGGCGCAGTTGGGCATCGGGTTCGGCAAGCGCCACGCCGCCTTCGCGCAGCTCGCCTTGCGGCGCATAGCCGGTGCCGGCCACCGTGATCTCGCGTCCCCCGGGCAGCCACAGCGCCACCGCCGTCATCTCGTTGCGCGTGAGCGTGCCGGTCTTGTCGCTGCAGATGACGGTGGTGGAGCCGAGCGTCTCCACCGCCGACAGCCGGCGGATGATGGCGCCGCGTGCGGCCATGCGCTGCATGCCCACCGCGAGCGCGATGGTCATCGCCACCGGCAGGCCCTCGGGCACCATCGAGACCATCTGGCTGATGGCCACCATCAGCAGCTCGGGCAGCGGCAACTGCCGCCACAGGCCGAGCAGCACCACCAGCACGAAGAGCCCGAGCGCCGCCACCACCAGCGCGCGGCCGAACTGCTGCAGGCGCAGCTCCAGCGGCGTCTTCGGCTCCTGCGCACCTTCGGCCAGGCCGGCGATGCGGCCCACCTCGGTGTGCATGCCGGTGGCGACGACCACGGCACAGCCACGACCGGCAGCGACGTGCGTTCCCGAATACACCATGCAGTGACGATCGGCCAGCCCGGTGGCCTCCGGCACGGCGGCCACCGACTTGGACACCGGCACCGACTCGCCCGTCAGCGCAGCCTCGGCCATCTGCAGTTGCGCAGCTTCGATCAGGCGCGCATCGGCGGCCACGGCATCGCCCGCGGCCAGCAGCACGAGGTCGCCCGGCACCAGCTCTCGTGCTTCGACCATCTGCTCGCTACCGCCCCGCAACACCCGCACGCGCAAGGCGGACAGGCGCCTGAGGGCCGCCATCGATCGCTCGGCCCGGCCCTCCTGGAAGCTGCCGATGAGCGCATTGGCCAGCACCACCCCGAGGATCACGAGCGCATCGCCCCGGTGTCCCAGCGCCACGGCCAGCACCGCGGCGACGAAGAGGATGTAGATCAGCGGGCTCTTGAACTGGCGCGCGAAGGTGCGCCACCACGGTCTTGCCGGCGGCTCGGGCAGCGCGTTGGGGCCGTGCTGCTCTTGTGCGGCGTGAATGGCGACGCTGTCCAGGCCCCGCTCCGGATCGAGCTCGTGGTGCCGCAGCACCTCGGCCGGCGGCATGGCGTGCCAGACGGGGGCCGCGCCGTCCGGCACGCGCACGCTCATTCGCGTCGCACGACCAGGGTGTCGCAATCGAGCGCGTGCAGCAGGTTCTCGGCGGTGCTGCCGAGCAGCGCCCGCGCCACGCCGCCTCGTCCATGAGACCCGAGCACGACGAGGTCCGCGCCCTCGCTGCGCACGTAGTCGGACAGCAGGGATTCGGGGGCGCCCCGCTCCACGACGAAATTCATCGCATCGCGGATCGGCGCCGGCAATGCGGCGCTTGCCAGGTGCGCTTCGAACTGTTCGGTGATCACGGCGCGCCACGAGTCGACGCCGACCATGCCGCTGACCACCGACGAACCCGGGGGGATGTAGGCGTGGAAGAGCGTCAGGCGGGCGCCCTTGAACCAGTTGGCCGCCAGTCTCAGGGCCTGCAAGGCGGGCTCCGAGAAGTCGGTCGCCACCACGACATGCCGGTAGGCGCTGCTGGCGCGGTTGCGCACGTTCAGCACCGGGACCCGCGAGCGGCGCACCAGGCTGTCGACCGTGCTGCCGAGCTGGATCCGGCTCATGGGCGCGTCCTTGGCGATGCCGAGCACGACGAGGTCCGCATCCTCAAACGCGGCCGCCCGCAGCACCGGGTCCGGCTCCGAGCTTTGATAGACCTTCGCCGTGGCGGCAATGCCGTCTGCCGCCAGCTCCTCGGCGAGTTTCCTTTCCAGCGTCGCCGCCCATGATTCAGGGCGGCGCCACGAGGGAACGCTGCCGGCGACGCCGTCGCGCCGGGCCACTTCCGCGGTGTGCACGACGTGCCCGACGATCAGGTCGCTCTCCCACGACCGTGCCAGCAAGGCCGCACGCGCCAGGGCACGGTCACAGCGTGCGCTCATGTCGGTGGCCACGAACACGCGTCGCGGCGGAGAAAGTCGGGTCATCGGATGCTCCAGGTCAGACGAGTCGAGGGGTTGCCGGTCGCAAGTGCATCAGGCTCCGCGCACGACCAGCGTGTCGCAATCGAGCGTGTGCAGCAGGTTCTCGGCCGTGCTGCCGAGCAGCGCACGCGCGATGCCGCTGCGGCCATGGGAGCCGAGCACGACGAGGTCGACGTCGGCACTGGCCACGTAGTCGGCGAGCAGCGCCTCGGTCTCGCCGCGTTCGATCACGCGCTGCACGCGTGCGGCTACCGCGTCGGGCAGCTCGGCCCGGGCCACGTGCGAGATGTACTCCTGCGTGATCGAGGCGCGCCAGGTGTCGTCGGCCGTGCTGCCGGCCTCGGCCGAGGCGCCGGGCGGGATGTAGGCGTGGAAGAGCGTGAGGCGCGCTCCCTCGAACCAGCTCGTCGCCACGCGCAGCGCGTTCATCGAGTGATCGGAGAAATCGGTCGCGATGACCACGTGCCGGTACGGGCCGCGCGCCCGCCCACGCACGTTGAGCACCGGCACGCGCGAGCCGCGCACCAGCGCATCGACCGTGCTGCCGAGCTGGATGCGCTCCATGCGCGCGTCCTTGGCGATGCCCAGCACCACGAGGCCGGCCTCGTCGGCGTTCACGGCCTGCTGCACGGCAGTGGCCGCGTTGCCGACCAGCACGGTGGACTTCGCCTGGATGCCTTCGGCCGCCAGGTCGGCGTCGAGCCTTCGCTGCAGGGTCTGCGTCCACGACTCCGGGCGCCGCCACGACGGCGCGCTGCCCAGCAGCCGGTCACGCTCGGCGACCTCGGACGGCGCCACGGCATGCGCGACGAGCAGTTCGCTCTGCCACGCGGTGGCCAGCTGCGCGGCACGCGCGAGGGCACGGTCGCTGCGCGCGCTGAGGTCGGTGGCCAGGACGATGCGTTGCGGTCGGGCGGGCTGGGTCATCTGGTCTCCATGTCGGGGTCGGTGTCGATGGCCGCAGGCTACCGGCCCCTGCCCATGCGAGCTTGATGCGTGTCAAGCACGCGGACGGTCGTGGCCTGCCCTGACCGCCTGCATGCAAGACCGCACGTCACCGCGAGGAATGCGCCTTGCCCGCGTCATGACCGGCGCCTTGACCGTTGTTCATCGAAAGGAATCCCATGGACCAGCAAGACCTCCAACGCGTTCGCGACTCCGCCACCCGCAATGCCATGCCTCTGTTGCTGGGGGCCGGCCTCGGGGCGCTTCTCATGTATGCCGCGTCGACGCGGCCCCGGCCGCGGCCTCGTGTCGTGCCGACGCTGCCGTCTCTGGACGAGGCGAGTGCCCTCGCGACGCGCGGCGCGCGCAGCGCCACTGTCTACGTGAGGCAGCACCCCGGCGCCGCAGTCGGCGTGCTGGCAGGCGTGGCCGGCGTGGCACTGACGGTGCTCGCGGCCCGCAACGCCACGCCGCTGCGCGAGAAGCTCAAGCACCTGGCCAGCGGCGACGCCATCCACGTGTCGAAGTCGGTCGAGATCGCGGCCACGCCCGAGGAGGTCTTCGACGTCTGGGCCGAGGTCGAGAACTTCCCCCGCTTCATGACGATGGTGGAAGAGGTGCGCCCGCTCGGCGGCGACCGTTCGCACTGGAAGGTGAAGGGACCGGCCGGCCTTCGCGTGGAATGGGATTCCGCCATCACGGAGCGCGAGCGTGGCAGGCTGCTCGCCTGGCGCAGCGAAGCCGAGAGCGCCGTCGAGCACGCGGGCCGCGTGGAGCTCCAACCTTCCTCGACCGGCACGCGGGCCACCGTCTCCATGACCTACCGGCCACCCGGCGGTCGCCTCGGGCACGCCATGGCAAGCCTCTTCGGGCGCAACCCGCAGCAGGAGCTCGACCATGACCTGGAATGCATGCGCCGCTACGTCGAGTCGCGTGGCACCGGCCAGGGGGCGGAACGCCAGGGCTTGCGTGCCGTCGGCGAGACGAGCACCCCCGCAAGCGCGGCCGCCGGGTCGACGCCCTGACCCCGGGGCTCGGTGCCATGGCGAACTCACGCGCTGCGCGGTCTGCGCTCCTGACTTCCACCGCCCTGCTGCTCGGGCTGATGGCCCTTGCGCTGATGGGCGGCGGGGCCTGGCTGGCCCTGCTGGGCGGCTCGTGGTTCTACCTGGGGGCCGGCGCGGCTCTGCTGGTGTGTGCCCTGCTGCTGGCGCGTGCGAACAGCCTCGCCTGGTGGGTGCACGCGCTGCTGCTGCTCGCGACGATCGCCTGGTCGCTGTGGGAATCGGGCCTCGACTGGTGGGCCATCGCGATCCGTTGCGACGTGCCCTTCCTCATCGGCCTGCTGCTGCTCCTGCCGCCGTATGCGCGGCGCCTGCTGGCGCGCGAGAGCGACACCGGCCTGTCGGCGGCCCGTCGCGTCGACGCACGCTGGGCATCGGGGCGCGTGGCACTGGCCGTGTCGCTGCTGGTCTTCGTGGGCGTGGCGGTGGCGAGCTGGGTCCATGACCCGCACGACCGCAGCGGCACGCTGGCGTCGGCGCCGCTCGCGGCTGCTGCCCCCGTGGCGGCCAGCGGCCCGGCCGGCACGCACGACGCACCACCGGGCGAATGGCATGCCTATGGCCGCACCGGGCACGGCCAGCGCTACTCGCCGCTCACGCAGATCACGCCGCAGAACGTCGAGCGCCTGCAGGTGGCCTGGACCTTCCGCACGGGCGACGTGCGCGGCCGCGCCGGCGACCCGGAAGAGACCACCTTCGAAGTGACGCCGCTCAAGATCGGCGACCGCCTCTTCCTCTGCACGCCGCACCAGCAGGTGATCGCGCTCGACGCGACGAGCGGGCAGCAGGTCTGGCGCTACGACCCGCGCATCAAGAGCGGCCTCGCGCTGCAGCACCTCACCTGCCGCGGGCTGGCCTACCACCCCGGCCCGCCCGAGACGGCCAGCGCGCCGGCGGCGGCTTCGGCCCCCGCGCCCACCGAGCTGCCCGTGGCCACCGCGGAAGGCCCGGTCACCGACCGCTGCGGCGCGCGCCTCTTCATGCCCACCGCCGACGGGCGCATCATCGCGCTCGACCCGTCGACCGGAAGCGTCTGCCGCAACTTCGGTCGCGGCACCGGTCAGATCGACCTGTGGCGCGGCATGCCGCACGTGCGGCATGGGGGTTACTACTCAACCTCGCCGCCGGTGGTCACGCAGCGTCTCGTCATCGTGGGCGGCACGGTGCTCGACAACGTGTCGACCACCGAGCCCTCGGGCGTGATCCGCGCCTTCGACGTGCAGACCGGCGAGCTGGTGTGGAACTGGGACCCGGGCCGCCCCGATCAGACCGAGCCGCTGCCCGAAGGCCAGACCTACGTGCAGAGCACGCCCAACAGCTGGTCGATCTCGGCGGTGGACGAAGCGCTGGGCCTGGTCTACGTGCCCATGGGCAACCAGCCGCCCGACCAGTGGGGCGCGAGCCGCACGCCCGAGGTGGAGCGCTACTCGTCGGCCGTGGTCGCGCTCGACCTCGCCACCGGCCGCGAGCGCTGGGTGTTCCAGACCGTGCACCACGACCTGTGGGACTACGACGTGCCCGCGCAGCCCAGCCTCGTCGACCTCACCGTCAACGGCACCCTCGTGCCGGCGCTGGTGCAGGCCACCAAGCAGGGCGAGGTCTTCGTGCTCGACCGGCGCAACGGCCAGCCACTCTTGCCGGTGACCGAGCGGCCGGTGCCGCAGGGCGCGACGGCGGGCGACCGCACCGCGCCCACGCAGCCGGTGTCGGCCCTGAGCTTCGACCCGCCGCCGCTCACCGGCGCGGCCATGTGGGGCGCGACCTGGTTCGACCAGATGGGCTGCCGCATCGCACTCAAGCGCATGCGCTACGAGGGCCGCTATACGCCGCCCACGACGGGCGGCACGCTGGTGTACCCGGGCAACTTCGGCGTCTTCAACTGGGGGAGCATCGCGGTCGACCCGGTGCGGCAGGTCGCCTTCGTCACGCCGACCTACCTCGCCTTCCACGCCACGCTCGTGCCGCGGCCCGACAACACCACGCCCGTCGTGCAGGGCAAGGAGCGCCCGCACGACCCGCTGCCGGCACTGAACGAGAACTTCGGCGCGCCCTACGCGGTGAAGATGGGCGCCTTCACCTCGCCGCTGGGCCTGCCCTGCCAGCAGCCGCCCTGGGGCTACGTGGCGGGCGTGGACCTCACCACCGGCCAGGTCGCCTGGCGGCACCGCAACGGCACGGTGCGCGACCTCGCGCCGGTGCCGCTGCCCTTCCGCATGGGCGTGCCCAACCTGGGCGGGCCCATCGTCACGGCCGGCGGCGTGGCCTTCCTCTCGGGGACTCTGGACTACTACGTGCGCGGCTACGAGCTCGCCACCGGCCGCGAGCTGTGGAAGTCGCGCCTGCCGGCCGGCGGACAGGCCACGCCCATGACCTACCAGGGCCGTGACGGCCGCCAGTACCTGCTGGTGATCGCGGGCGGCCACGGCTCGCTCGGCACCAAGGCCGGCGACCATGTCATCGCCTATGCCTTGCCGCCCTCATGAGATGCGCTCGGTCAATCCTGCTTCAGCAGGTACTCCGCCATCAGGCGCGCGTGCGGCTCGGTCACGCCCAGGTCGGGCATGGCCGTGCCGGGGTCGACGCCCTGCGGATCGCGGATGAAGCGCACCAGCGCGTCGGCGGTGTTGGGCAGGCGCCCGGCGATGCGCTCGCGGCGGCGCCAGTCGGTGAGCGGCGGGCCGACGTCGGTCTGCGGGCCCGTCACGCCGGGAATGCGGTGGCACGCCACGCACGCGTACTGGCGCAGCGCGAGCTGTGCCGCGTCGTCGCGGCTGCGCGGCTGAAGCGGGGCCAGGTCGGCCGTGGGCGCCTCGGGGCAGGCGCCGGCCTGGCAGGCCTCGCTGGCGCTCGGGCACGCACCGGGCTGCGCGGCCTCGCGGTAGGCGCCCGGCGTGAGCTGCGGCAGGTGCTGCAGGAAAGCCGTCAGCGCCCACAGGTCGGCATCGCTCAGGCGCAGCTCCCAGCCCGGCATGCCGGTCATCTTGATGCCCTGGCGGGTGATCCAGTAGAGCTCGGCGGGCTTCCAGTGCTGCGCTGCGTCGATCAGGGGGCCGGGCAGCGGCTCCAGGCTCATGCCGATGGCGCTCTGCGCCACGCCGGGCCCGCCGTGGCACTGCTCGCAATGGTCGCGGTAGCAGGCCGCGCCGCGCGCCACCTGCTCGGGCGCGCCGAGCGGTGGCACCTCGACGCTCGCGGCTCGAAAGCGCACCGAGCGCTGCATGCCAAGGTGGAGCAGGTCGTACACCGGCTGCAGGTGCCCGCCGGTGGCCGAGATGTCGTACCAGCCGCGCCAGAGGACGAACGCGGCGCAGGCCGCGCCGGTCAGCGCGGCGGCAAGCAGGGTGATCAGCACTTTCTTCATGGCGTTGTCGGCAGGCACGCAAGGGCGATTGACCGCCAGCCGGCAAGCCGCGCGCCACGTGTCGGCCGCCTGCTGATCGGCGCGGGCCTCGTCGCCTGCCTGTTGAGTGCCTGCGGCCGCTCCGAGCCGCCGGCCGGCTCGCCCCTCGCCGGCGCCGACCCCGAGCGCGGCCGCCGCCTCATGTCGCACTACCAGTGCGGCAGTTGCCACGTGATCCCCGAGGTGCAGGCCGCCGACGGCCGCGTCGGCCCGAGCCTCGAGCGTTATGCCCGCCGCAGCTACATCGCGGGCAACCTGCCCAACGCGCCGGGCACGCTCGCGCGCTGGATCGAGGCCCCGTCGTCGCTGCTGCCCGGCACCGCCATGCCCGACATGGGCGCCCCGGCCCCCGACGCGCGCGACATGGCCGCCTACCTGATGACGCTGCGGTGATGAGCCGCGCCTCGGTGTTCTCACCGGCGAGCGAGCAGGCCGCCGCCCTGAGTGAAGTGAGCTGGGTGCTGATCGTCGGCGCCGTGCTGATCTTCGTGCTCGTGATGGTGCTGCTCGTGCTCGGGCTGCTGCGCCGCGGGCGGGGCCAGGTCGTGTCGAGCGCGGTATGGCTGTGGGGGGGCGGCGTGGCCTTCCCCGTGGTGGTGCTGACCGCCCTGCTCTTCTACGGCACGCTGCGCACCGCCGGGCTCGACGCCGGCGTGGCCAACCCCGACCTCGTGGTCTCGGTCACCGGGCGGCTGTGGTGGTGGGACCTGCGCTACCGTGACCCGGCCACCGGCCGCGAGCTGCGCAGCGCCAACGAGCTGCGCATCCCGCAGGGCCGCACGGTGCAGCTCGGGCTGCAGTCCGACGACGTGGTGCACAGCTTCTGGGTGCCCGAGCTCGGCGGCAAGATGGACCTGGTGCCCGGCCGCGTGAACCGCCTGGTGATCACCGCCACGCAGGCCGGCACCTTCCGCGGCCAGTGCGCCGAGTTCTGCGGCGAGCAGCACGCGCGCATGGCGCTGCACGTGGTGGTGATGCCGCCGGCCGAGTTCGACGCCTGGCTTGCCGCGCGTGCGGCCGCCCCGGCCGACGCCGCGGATCATCCCGGCCGGCAGGCCTTCAACGAGCACGGCTGCGCGGTGTGCCATGCGGTGGACGGGGCCAGCAGCGCAACGGCCCTCGGCCCCAACCTCGCGCACGTGTCCTCGCGCAGCCACCTCGGCGCCGGCGTGCTGCGCAACGACGCCGGGGCCTACAAGCGCTGGCTGGTGGGCGTGCAGCAGTTGAAGCCGGGCGCGCAGATGCCCTCGTACGCACGGCTGGATGCAGCCACGCTTGACGCCCTCTCGGCCTACCTGGAGTCGCTGCGATGAGCACGCACGCCACACCGCCTCAGGACCTTCCGAACCCGCTGCCGCGCCCGCCCGGTGAGCTGGCCGAGCTGGAGCGCGTGTGGCTGCTGCCGCGCGGCTGGCGCAGCGTGACGGCCGTCAACAACACCTACATCGGCAAGCTCTACATCGCGACCGCGCTGCTCTTCCTGCTGCTGGCCGGCGCGCTGGCGCTCGTGATCCGCGCGCAGCTCGCGGTGCCCGGTGCCACGCTCGTCACGCCCGGCACCTACAACCAGCTCTTCACCATGCACGGCACGGTGATGATGTTCCTCTTCGCGGTGCCCATCGTCGAGGCCGTCGCCGTCTACCTGCTGCCCAACATGCTGGGCGCACGCGACCTGCCCTTCCCGCGCCTGTCGGCCTATGCCTTCTGGGCCTACGCCTTCGGCGGGCTGGCCTTCTTCTGCACCATCTTCGTGGGCCTCGCGCCCGATGGCGGCTGGTTCATGTACCCGCCGCTCACGAGCCGCGTCTACTCGCCGGGGCTCAACGCCGACTTCTGGCTGCTGGGCATCGGCTTCATCGAGATCTCGGCCATCGCCGGCGCCATCGAGCTCATCATCGGCATCCTGATGACGCGCGCGCCGGGCATGTCGCTGTCGCGCATGCCGGTGTACGCGTGGTCGATGCTGATCGTGGGCTTCATGATCGTCTTCGCCTTCCCGGCGGTGATCGCGGGCACCATGCTGCTGGAGATGGAGCGGGCCTTCGACTGGCCGCTCTTCGACCCCACGCGCGGCGGCGACCCCATCCTCTGGCAGCACCTCTTCTGGTTCTTCGGCCACCCCGAGGTCTACATCATCTTCCTGCCGGCCGCGGGCATGGTGTCGTCGATGCTGCCGGCGCTGGTGGGCAAGCCGCTCGCGGGCCATCGTGCGATCGTGGCGGCGCTCTTCGCGGTGGGCTTCTTCAGCTTCGCGCTCTGGGCGCACCACATGTTCACCGCGGGGCTCGGGTCGCTGTCGATGAGCCTGGTGTCGGTGGCGAGCCTCGCGGTGGCGGTGCCGGCGGGCGTGCAGGTGTTCGCGTGGATCGCCACGCTCTGGCGCGGGCAGGTGCGCGCCAACGGACCCACGCTCTTCATCCTCGGCTTCCTCGTCACCTTCGTGATGGGCGGGCTGACCGGCGTGATGGTGGCGGTGTTGCCCTTCGACTGGCAGGCGCACGACAGCTACTTCATCGTGGCGCACCTGCACTACGTGCTGATCGGCGGCATGGTGATGCCGGTGTTCGCGGCGCTCTACTACTGGCTGCCGGTGCTCAACGGCAACGCACTCAGCGAACGCTGGGCGCGCTGGATCTTCGCGATGGTGTTCGGCGGCTTCCACCTCGCGTTCTTTCCCATGCACATCGCCGGCCTGATGGGCATGCCGCGGCGCGTGTACACCTACGACGCCGGCCTGGGCTGGGAGTGGCCCAACCTGCTGTCGTCGGCCGGCGCGGCGGTGCTCGCGGCCGGCGTGCTGATGCTCACGGTGGACGTGATCCGCACCGTGCGCCGCCCGCCGCGCGAGCACGGCAACCCGTGGAACGCGCCCACGCTGGAGTGGATCCCGTCCGACAACTACGCCACGCGCAGCATCGCCCAGGTGGAGACGCGCTGGCCGCTCTGGCAGCAGCCGGGCCTGTCGCAGCAGGTGGTGGCCGGCCAGCACTGGCTGCCCGGCACGGCCACCGGTCTGCGCGAGACGCTCGTCACCGGCGCACGGCGCGCCGACATACGCCACCTGATCGTGCTGCCGGGCCCGAGCTGGTGGCCGGTGCTGGGGGCGCTCGGCACGGCGGGCTTCTTCCTGCTGCTCACCGTCAAGTGGGTGGTGACGGCCTTTGCCTTCGGCGCCGTGGCGGTGGTCTCGGTGGTGGCGTGGATGTGGCAGACCGACCGCCTCGCGCAAGACACGCCGCCCACCGCCACCATCGGCCGCGATGCGCAGGGCGAGGTGAAGGTGCCGGTGGGCGCGCCACTGTGGGCCTCGCACTCGTGGTGGGCGACCATCATCCTGCTGATCGTCGACTTCACCGTGCTGGCCTCGATGGCCTTCGCGCACATCCACCTCTCGATGCGGCTCGACGTGTGCCCGCCGCCGGGCGCCGCGCTGCCGCCACTGCGCGACATGCTGCTCGTCACCGCGGGCTTCGCCGCCAGCGCGGGGCTCTATGCCTTCACCGGCAAGGGCATCGGCCAGCGCCCCCTGGCGCGCTGGCGGCTGCTGCTGCTCGGCCTGGCGCTGGCGGCAGCCTTGGCGGCCACCTGGGGGCTCGTCGGCGGCATGACGGAGGCCGGCCTTGCGCCCAAGGCCACCGGCTGGGCGGCGAGCATCGCGGCGATGCTCTTCTACCAGGGCTTCCATTTCGCCCTCCTCGTGGTGATGGGCGGCTTTCTCGCGGCGCGCATCGCCCGCGGCTGGGCCCGCCCGCGCCAGCGCGCCACCTTCGACAACACCGGCCTGATGTGGTGGGGCGCCTGCCTGCAAGGGGCGATCGTGGCCCTGCTGCCCCACGCGATGGTGTGGGCGATGTCATGAAGCACACGCCGGCCGCTCCCTTCTTCGCCGGCGTGTGGGCCGGCATGGCGCCCCTCTTCGTGTGGGCGGCGCACTTTGCCTTCGGCTACGTGGCGGTGGCCGTGGCCTGCGTGGGCGCGCCGCCCGATCCGCAGGTGCTGCGCGCGGTGCTGCTGGCCGCCACCGCCCTCGCGTTCGTGGTGCTCGCGGCGATGCTTTGGCGTGCCTCGGCCCTCGACGGCTATGCCCAGCTCATGCGGCGCGTGGGCGCCCTGCTCTCGCTCATCGGCGTGGCCTGGTCGGGCGTGCCGATGGTGTTGCTGCCGGCCTGCGTGCCTTAGGAGGTGATGCGATGTTCGAGAACCTGTCCCCCTGGATGAACGCCGCCGCCATGGCCGCGGCCGCCGCCGTGATCTGGCCGATGGGCGCGCGGCTCGCGCGCCTGGCCGACGTGTTCGGCGAGAAGAGCGGCCTGGGTGGCGGCCTCACCGGCCTCCTGCTGCTGGGCGGCATGACCTCGCTGCCCGAACTGGCGGTGTCGGTCACCGCCACGCTGGAAGACTCGCCGCTGCTCAGCGTGAACGACGTGCTGGGCAGTGCCGCCATCAACGTGCTCATCCTCGCCGTGGCCGATGCCGTGTACGGCCGCAACGCGCTCACCTCGACCCCCGGCCGGCCCGACGTGCTGCTGCAGGCCTCGCTCTCGATGCTGCTGCTGATGCTGGTGCCGGCGGCCGTGCTCTCGGGCGACCGGCTGGTGCTGGGCATGGGCATCTGGAGCTGGGTGCTGCTCGTGGCCTACGGGCTGGCGGTGTGGGTGGTGGCGCGGGCGCGCGACCTGCGCTCGTGGGCGCCGCAAACACCGGCACCCGAGAAGGAGAAGAAGGCCACCCAAGGCAACGAGAAGCTCGAGCGCCTGGAAGAACGCGACAAGGCGCTCGACATGCGCCAGCTCGTGCTGCGCATCGCGCTCACCGGCGCGGTGATCCTCGTCGGCGGCTTCGTGCTCGCACGCAGCGGAGACGCGCTCGCCGAGCAGACCGGCCTGGGCGAGAGCTTCGTGGGCGCGGTG
>DASWSY010000644.1:0-4109 GCA_036402415.1 Rhizobacter sp.
GGCCGGCCTGTGCCCCGCTGAGCGTGGCGCGTGCAGCCCGCACCCGCGAGGCGGCGAGCGCGAGCGTCGGGTTGGCCTTCTCGGCCTGCGCTTCGAGGGCGTCGAGGCGGGCGTCGCCGAACACGCTCCACCACGCGCCACGCGCCGCCGCTTCTGCCGGCACGGCCGGCTTCCATTGGCCTTCAGCCGGCGCGGCCTGCTTGAAGGCGGTGGGCACGGTGATCTCGGGCTCGGGCACCTTGGGGGCGAGCGAGCAGCCGGCCAGCACGAGCGCAGCGGCCAGCGTGGTGAGGGGAAAGGTCAGGGAAAAGAATCGTTCTTGGAATGTCATGTCAGACCTCGAGGGCAGCGCGCGTCACCGAGACACGGCGGCGTTCGATGCGCAGCGCCAGCGTGCGCAGCAGCACGTAGAAGAGCGGCGTGAGGAAGAGCCCGAAGAGCGTCACCCCCAGCATGCCGGCGAACACCGCCACGCCCATGGCATGGCGCATCTCGGAGCCGGCGCCCGACGAGAACACCAGCGGCAGCACGCCCATGATGAAGGCGATGGACGTCATCAGGATCGGGCGCAGGCGCAGGCGGCACGCTTCGAGCGCCGCTTCGACCACGCCGCGGCCCTGGTGCTCCAGGTCGCGGGCGAACTCGACGATCAGGATGGCGTTCTTCGATGCCAACCCCACCAGCACGAAGAGCGCGATCTGCGTGAAGATGTTGTTGTC
Source organism: Rhizobacter sp. (assembly GCA_036402415.1). Lineage (GTDB taxonomy): Bacteria > Pseudomonadota > Gammaproteobacteria > Burkholderiales > Burkholderiaceae_C > Rhizobacter. Next base: position 720 of record DASWSY010000644.1, read on the forward strand.
GCCCTGGGTGGCCCACACGCCCAGCAGCGCACACAGGATGGACGCCGGCACGATGAGGATCACCGCGAGCGGCAGCGTCCAGCTCTCGTACTGCGCGGCCAGCACCAGGAACACCAGCAGCACGCACAGCGGGAACACGATCACCATGGTGTTGCCGGCGAGGATCTCCTGGTAGGTGAGGTCCGTCCACTCGAAGCCGATGCCGCGCGGGAGTGTCTCCTTCGCGAGCTTCTCCATGATGTCCTGCGCCTGCCCCGACGACACGCCGGGCGCGGGCCCGCCGTTGAAGTCGGCCGCGAAGAAGCTGTTGTAGCGCTCCACGCGGTCGGGGCCGTAGGTCGAGCTCACGTTGACCAGGCTGCCCAGCGGCACCATCTCGCCGCCGGTGGTGCGCACCTTGAACTGGCCGATGGCCGACGCGTCGGCGCGGAAGGGTGCGTCGGCCTGCGCGATCACCTGGTAGGTGCGGCCGAACTTGTTGAAGTCGTTGACGTACAGCGAGCCCAGGTTGATCTGCATGGTGTCGAAGATGTCCGACAGCGGCACGCCCATCTGCTTGGCCTTGGTGCGGTCGACGTCGGCCTTCAGCTGCGGCACGTTGACCTGGTAGCCCGAGAACACACCCGCCAGCTCGGGCGTCTGCCAGGCCTTCATCTGCAGCGCCTGCACGGCCTGGTAGAGCGCGTCTTGCCCGAGGTTGCCGCGGTCCTGCACGTAGAGCTTGAAGCCGCCGGTCGTGCCCAGGCCGTCCACCGCGGGCGGCGGGAAGACCATGATGAACGCGTCTTGAATGGCGCCGAGCTTCTGGTTGACCTCGGCCGCGATCTCGCCGCTGGTGCGGCCCTTGCGCTCCTTGAAGTCGTCGAGCGTGTAGAACACGATGCCCGAGTTGGGCGCGTTCATGAAGCCGTGGATCGACAGGCCCGGGAAGGCCACCGACTCCTTCACGCCCGGCACCGATTGCGCGATGTCGCTCATGCGGCGGATCACCGCATCGGTGCGGTCGAGCGAGGCCGCATCGGGCAGCTGCGCGAAGCCGACGAGGTACTGCTTGTCCTGCGCCGGCACGAAGCCCGAGGGCACGATGCGGAACATCGCCACCGCCGCCACCACCAGCAGCAGGTAGACGCCCATCGTCGCGGCCTTGTGGCTCAGCACGCCGCGCACGCCCTTCGTGTAGCCGTTCGAGGAACGGTCGAAGAAGCGGTTGAAGCGCTTGAAGAAGCCGCCGAGCGCCCAGTCCATGCCGCGCGAGAGGCGGTCCTTCGGTGCGTCGTGCGGCTTGAGCAGCGCGGCCGCGAGCGCGGGCGACAGCGTCAGCGAGTTGAAGGCCGAGATGACGGTCGAGATCGCGATCGTCAGCGCGAACTGGCGATAGAACTGGCCCGTGAGGCCCGACACGAAGGCGATCGGCACGAACACCGCACACAGCACCAAGGCGATCGCGATGATCGGGCCCGACACCTCCTTCATCGCCTGGATCGTGGCCTCGCGCGGCGTGAGGCCGTTGGCAATGTTGCGCTCCACGTTCTCGACCACCACGATCGCGTCGTCGACCACGATGCCGATCGCCAGCACCAGGCCGAAGAGGCTCAACGTGTTGATCGAGAAGCCGAAGGCCAGCAGCACCGCAAACGTGCCCACCACCGACACCGGCACCGCCAGCAGCGGAATGAGCGAGGCCCGCCAGGTCTGCAGGAAGACGATCACCACCAGCACGACGAGCGCCACCGCTTCGAGCAGCGTCTTGATCACCGCGGCGATCGAGTCTTCGACGAAGCGCGTGGGGTCGTAGACGATCTCGTACTTCAGGTCTTCGGGAAAGTCGCGCTGAAGCTCGTCCATGAGCTTGCGCACGTCGCCCGACAACTGCAGCGCATTCGACTCGGGCGCCTGGAAGATGCCGAGCGCCACCGCCGGCTTGTTGTTGAGCAGCGAGCGCAGCGAATACTGCGCGGCCCCGAGCTCGATGCGGGCGATGTCGCGCAGGCGCGTCACCCCGACGTTGGCCGCCACGCCGTTTCCGTTCGAGCCGGTCTTGACGATGATGTCGCCGAACTCCTCTTCGGTCGACAGCCGCCCCTGCGCATTCACCGACAGCTGGAACGGCGCGTTCTTGTTGGGCGAGGCACCCACCACGCCGGCGGCCACCTGCACGTTCTGCTCGCGGATGGCGTTGACGACGTCAGGTGCTGTGAGGCCGCGCGCGGCGATCTTCTGCGGGTCGAGCCACACGCGCATCGAGTAGTCGCCGGCGCCGAACACGAGCACCTGGCCCATGCCGGGAATGCGCGAGAGCCGGTCCTTGATGTTGAGCACTGCGTAGTTGCTCAGGTAGACCTCGTCATAGCGCGAGTTCGGCGACACGAGGTGGACCACCATCGTGATGTTGGGCGAGCTCTTCAGCGTGGTGACGCCGATCTGCCGCACCTCCTCGGGCAGGCGTGCCAGCGCACGCTGCACGCGGTTCTGCACCTGGGTCTCGGCCTGCTCGACGTTGGTGCCGACCTTGAAGGTGACGGTGAGGTTCATGCCGCCGTCGCCGGTGGCCTGCGAGGCCATGTACAGCATGTGCTCGACGCCGTTGATCGCCTCTTCGAGCGGCGCAGCCACCGTCTGCGCGATCACGGTCGGGTTGGCACCCGGGAAGCGCGTGCTGACCACGACCGAGGGCGGCACCACCGACGGGTACTCGGAGATCGGCAGCCGGAAGATGGCGATCAGGCCGCCGAGGAAGATGAGGATGGACAACACGGCCGCGAAGATGGGCCGGTCCACGAAGAACCTGGAGAAACGCATGGCGATGATCCGGAAAGGTGTGGGGCGCGCTTACTGGCGAACGGGCGCGCTGGCGGCGGCGACCATGGGCACTTCCTCGGGCGCGATGGGCGCACCGGGCCGCACGCGCTGCAGGCCGTTGACGACGATGCGCTCTCCGGGCTTCAGGCCCGAGCGTGCCACCCGCAAGCCGTCGACCAGCGGCCCGAGCGTGACCACGCGGTACTCGGCCTTGTTGTCGGCGCCCAGCACGTAGACGTACTTGCGGTTCTGGTCGGTGCCGATGGCGGTGTCGTTGATCAGCAGGGCTTCGCCCTTGCCCACGTCGGCGCCGACCTGCACGCGCGCGAAGAGGCCGGGCGCGAGCGCGCCGTCGGGGTTGCGCAGCACGGCGCGCATGCGGGCGGTGCCCGAGACGGGGTCGAGGCGGTTGTCGACGAAATCGAGCTTGCCCTCGTGCGGGAAGCCGTTCTCGTTGGCCAGGCCGGCCTGCACCTTGACGCCCGGGCCGGCCTTGCGCGCCAGCGCACCGACCTGCAGGAAGGTGGACTCGTCGCCGTCGAAGCTCACGTACACCGGGTCGATGGAGACGATGGAGGTGAGCACCACGCT
>DASWSY010000645.1:0-15466 GCA_036402415.1 Rhizobacter sp.
GGATGTGGGTTTCCTCTTCGGCCACGGGGCAGTGCTCCATGCCCTTGGGCACCACGAAGAGTTCGCCAGGGCCGAGGCTCACGTCGCCCGTGCGCAAGCGGAGGGTCAGCCGGCCCTTCAGCACGAGAAAGAAGTCGTCGGTGTCGTCATGCCGGTGCCATTCGAAAGGACCGAGCACCTTGACGACCATGACGTCGTGGCCGTTGAACTCGCAGACGGTGCGTGGCTTGTAGTGCTCGTTGAAGAGGGCGAGCTTGTCGGCAAGGTTGATGGCCTGCATGGCGTTCCTCTCGGGGCGGGACGGTGAGGGGGGTGCGTCGTCAATGCTGCCGCAGCAGCACGCCGGCGACGTACAGGCCCAACGCCAGGCTCACGCCCAGCATCGGCACCGAGAACCAGTACAGCCGGGCCAGGAGCCACAGCGCTGCGAGCATCGCCAGGCCGAGTGCCAGCAGGTAGGGCGAGCGAAAGAGCATGTCCGCCTGCGCCACGGCGAGGTAGCCGTAGACAAGGCCGAAGAGCATCGCCCCCAGGCTGTGGCTGAAGTTGAAGCCGACCCAGGCCTTCCACACGGTGGTCTGGGCGGTCAGCACGAGAGGCGACAGGGCCATGGCCTGCTTGACGGCGGGATCGCGCGGCGCGAGCTTGTGCCCCTGGAAGGTGTAGACCAGATGGACCGTGCCGAGGGCCAGGACGACACCGGCACTGGCCAGCATGAAGAACTTGGAGATCATGGGACACCTCGGGCGGACGGACTACACTTGGTTCGTTCCCGAACAGTTTAGTTCGAAACCGAACCATATGTCCACCGCCCGCAAGTCCGCCCCCCGCAAGCCCCTCGGTTCCACGCCCGGCGCGACCGGCACGCCCGCCGCACCGGCGGCCCTGGGCACCTGGCTGGCCGTCGTGAACGCCTACCACCTGTGCGAGCGGCTGATGTCGCATCGGCTGGCGGCGCTGGGCGTCAAGACCGCGGAGCACGAGATCCTGGCCAACCTGCTGCGCGACCCCGGCCTCACGCAGCGCACGCTCGCCGAACGCTGCTTCACCGCCAAGAGCCACGCGAGTGCGCTGCTCGACGCCATGGAGGAACGCGGCTGGGTGCGCCGCGAGCCGAATCCGGTGGACGCCCGCTCCAAGCAGCTCTTCCTGACGCGCGCGGGCGAACGCCTGGCCGCCCGCACGGCGGCCGTGCAGGCCGAGGTGATCGCGGGCATGTGCGCGGGCGAGACCCACGAGGCGCTCGTCGAGGTGCGTGCCGCGATGCTGCGGGTGGGTGAGCGGCTGCAGGCGATGCCGGGCGACGCCTGATCCGGCGCGAGGGAAAAAAAAAGGCCCGGTTCCGCCAACCGGGCCAACGCTCTCTTTTCCCTTTAGCAGGTTCGAATCACCACCAGGATTCGGCCTGCACGCCCACCGAAGTGCCGGACTTCTTGTCGCCAAACACGTCGCGGGCGCCGGAGGAGCTCAACCCGCCAGCACCTGCGGCCCGGACGGCATCGTTCCAGATCGCGTGCGTGACAAACAGGCGAATGGTCGGGCGCGAGCCGGCTTCCTTGCCAGCCGAGGCAGCCACGGCCAGCGTGCCCTTGGTCAGGTTCTGCTTGGCGCCACCGCCATCGGGCTTGACCTGGTCATGACCCAGTTCGGCGAGGAAGCGGAACGGGCCCGACAGGTGCGTGTCGGCGCGGGCGCCGATCATGAACCACTTGTTGCCGGTGTTGCCGGTGTTCTTGCGGATGCGGTACTCGGTGATGAAGTCGACCGCGGTCGCGCCGAAGGTCGCGCCTTGCTGGAACACCACGCGGGTGTTCTTCAGGTCGCCGAACTTGTCGGCCTTGACGCCGAACAGGGTGTCGCCACCGAGGATGGTGCCGCTCAGCTTCTGGTACACGCCCACCGCCAGGCCGTTCGGCTGGTCGGCGACCGGCGTGGCCGGCTGCGGATCCTGGTCGTCGGTCTTGAGCTGCTTGGACGGCGTGACATAGATCGACAGCTCGCCGTTCGGCACGGTCTTGATGCCGGTCATGCGGATCGGCAGCGACATGCGGTTGTCGTTGGCGGGGTTGTTCGGGTCCATCATGAACGCGATGCTCAGCTTGCCGATGCCGAGGTCCATGTCTTCCACGCCGGCGCCGTTGCCGTCGTTGTTCTCGAGGAACTGGTCGTTGATGCCCGTTTGCAGACGGTTGTAGAAGCGACGGCCGGCCCACACACGGCCGTTGCCGAGCTGGCTGATGTTGTTGCCGTAGCCGTAGATCTGGCCGAAGCGGGTGGTCAGGGTGTCAGGACCGTTGCTCGGACCGGTGCCCGCATCCCAGGCCTTGTAGACGCTCGGCATCACGCGCACGTGCCAGTCGGCGCCTTCGAACTCGGCCAGCTTGGCGTCGAAGGTGGGCTCGATGACGTAGTCGCACTCGTTGCCGAGGCGGAACTTGGTGTCGGCATTGGCCAGGCCGAAGCAGACCTGGTTGCCGCCGCGGGCGTTCACGCCGACGCCGGCGCGGAAGTAGCCCGAGAACTCGATGGGGGGCGCGGCCATGGCGGCGCTGGCAGCCCCGGCCATGGCCAGAGCGGTAAACAGTCGATTGGTTTTCATGGTTTCTCCTCGTCTCCTAGGGTGGTGTCATTCGCCTTTTGTGGCGGTGGTGGTGATGGGCCTTTCGGCCCTGGCGGGGGATCGATGTATGGCGGCGCCTCCTTCAGTGCAGGGCCAGCGCCTGGCCATCGGGTTGGAACAGCAGCGAGCGGCCGGGCTGCGGGGCCAGGCCCACGGCATCTCCGGTCGCCAGCGGCGCGTGATCGGCCGGCACGCGCAGCGCGACGGTGTGGTCGCTGCCGCGCAGGGTGGCGTGCACGATGGTGGAATCACCCAGGTGCTCGAGCAGGGCCACGCGCGCGGCGAGGCCGTCGCCCGCCTGCGTGATCTGCAGGTGCTCGGGGCGGATGCCCAGCACGAGGTCGCTCGCGGTCAGGCGCACCTGCGAAGCCGGCAGGCGCACCGCACCCGCCTCGCCCATGCGCAGCTGCAGGGCGTCGCGCTCGTTGCGCTCGGCGGTGCAGGGGATGAAGTTCATGCGCGGCGAGCCGAGGAAGCCGGCCACGAACTGATTCGCGGGCTTCTCGTAGAGCGCGAGCGGCGTGCCGACCTGCTCGATGCGGCCGCCGTTGAAGACCGCGATGCGATCGCCGAGCGTCATCGCCTCGACCTGGTCGTGCGTGACGTAGATCATGGTCGTGCCCAGCTCCTGGTGCAGGCGCGAGAGCTCGATGCGCATCTGCACGCGCAGGCCGGCATCCAGGTTCGACAGCGGCTCGTCGAAGAGGAAGACCTTGGGCTTGCGCACGATGGCGCGGCCGATGGCCACGCGCTGGCGCTGGCCGCCCGACAGCGCCTTGGGCTTGCGTTCGAGCAGGTGCGTGATCTGCAGGATCTCGGCCGCGCGGCCGACCATCTGCTGGACCTCGCGCTTGGGCGTGCCGGCGAGCTTGAGCGCGAAGCCCATGTTCTCGGCCACCGTCATGTGCGGGTAGAGCGCATAGCTCTGGAACACCATCGCCACGCCGCGCTCGGCAGGCGGCGTGTCGTTGATGCGCTCGCCGCCGATGAAGATGTCTCCGGCGGAGATGTCTTCCAGGCCGGCGATCATGCGCAGCAGGGTCGACTTGCCGCAGCCCGAGGGGCCGACGAAGACGGTGAACTCGCCATCGGCGATGTCGAGGTCGACGCCCTTGATGACCTCGGCGCCGTCGTCGTAGCTCTTGCGCACGCTGCGCAGGGTGAGGGTGGACATGGAAGCTTCCTTTCCTCTTTGCTTCAGCGGTTCTGCGCGATGAAATCGCGGTACCAGTGCGCGCTGTCCTTGGGGGTGCGCACCTGGGTCTCGTAGTCGACGTGGATCAGGCCGAAGCGCTTGGCGTAACCCGAGTTCCATTCGTAGTTGTCGAGCAGGCTCCAGTAGAAATAGGCACGCACGTCGACGCCGCCCTCGATGGCCGCGCGCAGCGCGTCGAGGTGGGTGCGCAGGTACTCGATGCGGGCCGGGTCGGCCACGCGGCCGTCGACCACCTTGTCGGGACAGCAGGTGCCGTTCTCGGTGATGTAGACCGGCGGCAGCTTGTAGTCGCGGTTCACCTTCAACAGCAGGTCGGTCAGGCCCTGCGGATAGTTCTCCCAGCCCATGTCGTTCTGGCCGTAGAGCTTGGGCGCGGGCACCGGCGGCTTCGCGGCGCTGGCCCAGATGCGGGTGTAGTAGTTGATGCCGAGGAAGTCGAGCGGCTGCGCAATGATCTCGAAATCGTTTTCCTGCATCGCCGGATAAAGCTCGACGCCGGGGGCCTTCGGGTAGCGCTTGAGGAAGATCGGGTCCATGAACCAGCGCACGAAGGTCGCGTACTCGCGTTCCGCGGCGTCGCGGTCGGCCTGCGAGTCGGTCGCGGGCGTGGCGGGCGACTGGTTCAGCACGATGCCGAGCGGTGCCTTCACGCCGGCGGCGCGCATGGCCTGCAGCGCCAGGCCGTGCGAAAGCAGCAGGTGGTGCGCCACCTGCACGGCGAGCTGGAAGTCGCGCGCGCCGGGGGCGAACTGCCCGATGCCGTGGCCCAGCACCGCGGTGCACCAGGGCTCGTTGTGCGTGGCGAGGCTCGCCAGGCGGTCGCCCAGGCGGCGGCCCATGTGCTCCGCATACTCGGCGAAGCGGTGCGCGGTCTCGCGCGTGGCCCAGCCCCCCATGTCCTGCAGGCCCTGCGGCAGGTCCCAGTGGTAGAGGGTCGCGTGGGGCTTGAGACCCTTTTCGAGCAGGCGGTCGACGAGCCGGTCGTAGAACGCGAGGCCCTTGTCGTTCCACGCGCCGCGGCCATGCGGCTGCACGCGCGGCCAGGCGATCGAGAAGCGGTAGGCGTCGACGCCCAGCGAGCCGATCAGGTCGATGTCTTCCTGGTAGCGGTGGTAGTGGTCGCAGGCCACGTCGCCGGTGTGCCCCTTGTGCACGTTGCCGGGGAAATGGGAGAAGGTGTCCCAGATCGAGGGGCCCCGGCCGTCTTCGCGGGCCGCGCCTTCGATCTGGTAAGCAGCCGTGGCGACGCCCCACGAGAAGCCGGTTGGGAATTTCTTCGAGACAGTCACGCGTCGGGTCCTTGGATCGGAATGGATGGAATGGGAGAGGGTCAGGCTTTCACCGCACCGGCCGTGAGGCCCTCGATGAGGCGGCGCGAGGCCATGACGAACATCACGAGCAGCGGCAGCACCGCGATCGACGAGCCGGCGCAGATGGCGCCCCAGGGCGTCTGCCCGGTGCCCTGCAACGAGCGCAGCGCGAGCGGCACGGTGTACATCTCCATGTCGCGCATCACGATGAGCGGGCCCATGAAGTTGTTCCACGAGCCGATGAAGGTCACGAGGCCGAGCGTGCCGAGCGCGGGGCCGATGAGCGGCAGGATGATGCGGAAGTAGATGCCGAGTTCGCTGCAGCCGTCGATGCGGGCGGCGTCGAGCAGGTCGCGCGGGATGGCCGAGGCGATGTACTGCCGCATCATGAAGATGCCGAGTGCGCCGCAGGCCGCCGGCACGATCAGCGCCTTGGGCTCGTTCATCCAGCCCAGCCAGCTCATGATCAGGGCCGAGGGGATCATGCCCACGAAGCTCGGCAGCAGCATCGTGCCCATCACGAAGACGAAGAGCTGCTTCTTGTAGCGGAACTCGTACATCGCGAAGGCGTAGCCGGCGAGCGAGCACAGCAGCAGGTTGGCCGCGGTGATGGCCACGGCGGTGTAGACGCTCCAGCCGAGGTTCTTCCACCAGTGCGGCAGCCGTTCGAGCAGCAGCATCAGGTTGTCGTCGAAGTGGTCGCCGAACCAGATGGGCGGCGGCAACGACAGGATCTCGCGGTCGCTGTGCGTCGCGAAGATGAACATGAAGTAGAACGGCGCGAGCATGATCACGGCGCCGGCCAGCACGATCGCGTAGGCGACCCACTGGGTTGCGTCGAAGCCCTTCTTGCCCGCCGGGTGCGGCATGGGCAGTGCGATGGCGCTCATGCCTTCTCCTCCTTCTGCCCGAGCAGCTTGTTGTTGAGCCAGGTCACGGCGGCGATCAGCATGAAGAGCAGCCAGGCCACGGCCGAGGCGGTGCCGAAGTCGCCGTCGACGAAGGCGGTGGCGTACATGTGCATGGCGGCGGTCTTGCCGGCCTGGTCGATGCCGCCCGTTCCACCGGTGAGGATGAAGGGCTCTTCGAACAGTTGCAGGTTGCCGATGATGGTGAGCGTCACGGCGAAGAAGATCATCGGGCGCAGCAGCGGCAGCACGACGTGGCGGAACTGCTGCCAGCGCGTGGCCCCGTCCATCGTGGCGGCCTCGAAGAGGTCCTTCGGAATGGTCTGCATGGCCGAGAGGTACAGCACGGTGTTCCAGCCGACGTAGCGCCAGAAGACCACGAAGGAGATCATCCACTTCGTGTACTGCGGCTGGCCCCAGTCGATGTTCTGCTCGGGCAGGAACCAGCTGAACACCGGCAGCTGCGCGAGCTGCGCGATGCTGGCGTTGATGACGCCGAAGTCGCGCGAGAAGAGGGTGGAGAACACGAGCGAGATCGCCACGCTCGACGTGATGAAGGGCAGGAAGTAGACGCCGACCACCGCGTTGCGCCAGCGGCGGAACGCCATGTGCATGAAGAACGCGAGCGGCAGCGCCACCAGGTGCTGCGGCACGCCGGAGACGATGGCCATCCAGCCGGTGTTGTAGAGCGACTTGTGGAACCAGTCGTCGTTCAACACGATGTACACGTAGTTCTCGAAGCCCACCCATTCCATCGCCGCGAGGCCGGCGGCCGGCTCCCAGCGGTGGAAGGACAGGTAGGCCGAGAACAGCAGCGGGAACAGCCCGAACACCAGGAAGATGACGAAGAACGGGCTGATGAAGAGGTAGGGCGCCCAACCGCGGAACCGGTTGCGCAGGTTCCGGCGCTTGCGCAACGGGACGGTCGGCGCCGTGCCCGACGCCTGCGGAGTCAATGATTCAGACGTGGCTTGCATGGTGACGCGCCCGGCCTCTTCTTCGTTCATTACTGCTGCACGCGGACGATCAGCGACGCACGCGCTTCTTCAACGCGGTCTGCGCGTCGGCGAGGGCGGTCTTGATGTCCTTGTTCTGCTCGAGCACCTTCTCCAGCTCGGCGTTCACCACCTCGCGGGCGACCGGGTCGTACTTGTCGACGGCGATGGCCTGGATCTTGTCGGCGGCAACCTTCCACTGCTGGCGTGCCTTCTGGCCGCCGAGGTACTCGATCGGCTGGTCGAGGAAGGCGTCGTTCTGCGCTTCGACGAGCGAGGGGAAGGCGTCGAGCTTGCGGAAGGCCTCGAGCTGCATGTCCTTGTTCAGCGTGAGGAACTTGATGAAGTCCCACGCCGCGGCCTTGTTCTGCGCCTTCTTCGGGATGGCGTAGAACGAGCCGCCCCAGTAGCCGTACGAGTTGTTGGGCAGCTGCGCCGAGCGCCACTTGCCGGCCTGCTCCTTGGCGAGCCAGTTGGTCAGGTGGCCGTTCAGCCACGCACCCATCATCTGCGAGGCGATGCGGTCGCGCTTGAAGCCTTCGGTCCACTCGTTGGACCAGGCGCCGATCTTGCCGTCGATGCCGGCGGTGCGCGCGGCCTTGGCCAGCTCGAAGGCCTTGACGAAGCGGGGGCTGGTGACGAGCGGCTGACCCTTCTTGTCGAAGTACACGCCTTCGCCGTCCTTCAGGCCCGAGCGGATGTAGATGTCCTTGATGTCGACGGCGTTGCCGAGCATGTAGGCGCCGGTCGCGGCCTTCACCTTCTTGCCGGCCTCGATGTACGACTCCCAGCTCTTGGTGAGGTCGGCTTCGGTGACGCCGGCCTTGTCGGTCAGGTCCTTGCGATAGAACATGGCGCCCGGGCCGATGTCGACGGGCATCGCGTTCAGCGCGCCGGTGCCGCTCATCGCCTGCGGGTAGCTGAACTTCGCAACCTTGGCGCGGTACTGCATCGCGTTGTAGGGCGCCTTGGCCAGGTCTTCGAGGCCGCCCGATTCGGCGAACTTGCCGATGAAGTCGTTGTCGACTGCCATCACGTCGGGCAGGTTGGCGCCGGTGGCCAGCGCCGTCGTCATCGCGGTGTGGTGGTCGGGATAGGCCAGCGACGCGAGCTTGATCTCGACGTTCGGGTTGAGCTTCTGGTACAGGGGGATCGCGGCCTTCACGCCACGGTCGAGGTCGGGGAAGGAGGCGACCGTGATGGTCACCTTGTTCTGCGCCTGCGCGCCGGCGGCCAGCAGGCCGGCAATCGCGAACAGCAGCGGCTTGATCATGTTTTTCATTGGTGTCTCCTCTGTGGGACCACACGCCTCGTGCCTTCATCCAGGCATCTGGCATCGTTTTCACGAATTGCGAGGCATGTAACCCGATCACATGCATCGCACACTTGGCCGACCAAGGGGACCTGCTTGCCTTTTCTCTCTACCGGAGGGAGGAAGAGGCCCCGCATTGCCGACAAAAATGTGACCCGATTTCATGTGAAATCGATTTCACAGCGGCGCTTATTTCATCGCCGGCGCCGGTGGGGTGTCAACACGGGAAACCCCGGAAAGGCCCAAACCTAGGGAAAGCCCTTGTCTCTTTTGCGACTCACCTGGCGCGCGCGCCCGGCGCCATGAGGGCGTCGTACAGAGGCTGGCGCCAGGTCATCGACAGCGCATCCAGCACACCAAAGCCGGCGGCCAGTTCCCAGTAGGCCCAGGAAAAACCCCGCGCCTCGGCGGCTTCTCGCACCGCGCGCGTCCAGGCGATGCGGCTGGCGTGCTCGGCCTTGGAATAGACGCCGAACTCGCCCAGGTAGACGGGCCGCTGCTCGCGGCGGGCCCAGTCGGCCACGCCATCGAAGGCCTCGCGCAAGGCGCGCAGCTCGGGCTCGCGTCCGCGCCAGGTGGTGCCCATCCACGCGCCCGCGCCGCTCACCCACTCGGCGCCCTGGTGCGTCACCGCCATCGGTTCGTAGTAGTGGAAGGTGGCGATGAGGTTGCGGTCGTCCTTGGGCAGCCGGAGCGACCACAGCATCCGGCGGCTGTTCCAGTCGGCGCCGCCGACGATCAGCGTGCGCTGCGGGTTGCTGGCGCGGATGACGGGCAGCACCGCGGCCAGCGCGTCGTTCCACTTCGATTGGGTGAGGTTCTGGTGCGGCTCGTTGAGCACCTCGAAGAGCACGGTGGCCGGCGCATCGCGGTAGTGCTCGGCAACCTGCTGCCACAGGGCCAGGAAGCGCGGCATCTCGGCATCGGGGTCGCTCATCATCCCGGTGTAGTGGTGCATGTCGAGCACGATGGCGAGCTTGTGCTCGAGCGCGAGCTTCACGACGCCATCGACACGCGCGAAGAACTCGGGGTCGATGGTGTACGGCGGCTTGTAGGCCGCCCGGGCGTCCCAGCGGATGGGCAGGCGGATGGCGGTGAAGCCCCCTTGCGCGGCCAGCGCGACGAACTCGTCGCGAAGCGCCGGCCCGGCCATGCCTTCGCGCGCGTGGTCGAGCATGTTGCCGAAGTTGATGCTCCTGGCCAGCAGGCGGTTGCAGCTTTCGGCACGGGCTTGCGGCGCCTGCTCGAAGTCGCACGCGAGCGCGGGCGCGGTCAGCGCGAGCCAGACGGCCAGGCTGCGGGTGATCTGAGGCATGCTTGTCTCCTGATGGGCGGTTCGGGTCTAAACGGGCCGCATGTGCGGCTTGAAAACGTTATCATCCCGCGCGCTTGTACCCCAGACGTACCTTGTTCACCCCCTGTTCGCCGACGCCGTGACCGAACCCGACGACCGCCAGAGCCCCGCGACCCCCGAGACCGTCACGGTGCTGGATGTGGCCCGCGAAGCCGGCGTCTCCGCCAGCACCGTGTCGCGCATCCTCAACGGCACGGCGCGCGTGGCTTCCGACAAGCGCACCGCGGTCGAGAACGCGATCCGCAAGCTCGACTCGAAGCCCAATCTTTTCGCGCGCAGTCTCAAGACCGGCACCACGATGACGGTGGGCGTGCTCACGCAGGACATCGAAAGCCCCTTCTTCAACCGCGCGATGCGCGGCATCGAGGAGGGCCTGTCGGGCAGCGGCTACGCGCCGATCATCGTCTCGGGCCACTGGAACGCGAAGGAAGAGGCCGAGCGCATCCGCCTGCTGCTCGCGCGCCGCATCGACGGCCTGGTGATCCTGACCGGCCACCTCGACGACAGCCAGATCGTCGACTTCGCGCGCCACCAGCCCATCGTCGTGACCGGCCGCCAGCTCAGCGCGCCCAACGTGCGCAGCCGCCTGCTCGACCAGGAACACGGCGGCTACATCGCCACGCGCCACCTGATCAGCCTGGGCCACAAGCGCATCGCCCACATCGCGGGCCCACGTGACCACGTCGACGCCACCGAGCGCCTGGCGGGCTACAAGCGTGCCCATGCCGAAGCCGGCCTGGAGCTCGCGCCCGAGCTGATCGTGCAGGGCGACTTCCTGGAGAGCGGCGGCCTGCTGGCGATGAACCGCCTGCTCGACAGCGGCCACCCGTTCACCGCGGTGTTTGCCGCCAACGACCAGACCGCCTTCGGCGCGCGCGTGGCGATGTACCGCCGCGGCATCCGCGTGCCCGACGACCTCTCTCTGGTGGGCGTGGACGACCTGCCGGCCGCGGCCTACCTCACGCCGCCGATCACGACCGTGCGCCAGCCGATCTACGAGATGGGGCTCTTCGCCGCGCACGCGCTGCTCAACATGCTGGGCAACCGCGTGCCCGAGATCGAACTGCCGGCGCTGGAGTTGATCGTCCGCGAGACGACGCGCCGGCTCTGAGCCTTCAGCCGCGCGCCGTGGCGTCCTCGATCTGCTGCTGGACCTTGCGCGCACCGCGCAGAACCAGCGTCTGGTCCAGCATGGCCTGAGGGGCCACGGCCTGGGCCACTTCCTCGAGCGATTCCGGGTCGGTCATCAGCGCGTTCGCGAGCGCCGACAGGGCACAGATGGCCCGCCGCGGCGCCTGCGCCGGCAACTGCCGCAGCGCATTGACGCGCACGTGGTGGCGCACGCTTGCCACCGCTGCCGGGCCGAGGCCCCAGCTCTCGCACAGCGACGCGCCCAGCGCATCGTGGCTCACGCCGAAGGCTTCGTATTCGCGCTCCACCAGCTCCATGTCGCTCGTCGAACTGGCGAGCATCGGCTGGTAGGCCTCGGGTGCGTGCTTGTAGAGCACCGCCTTGCCGCATTCCTCGAAGAGGCCCGCCGAGTGCGCACCCCAGGGGTCGACGCTCAGCGCCTGGCCGATGCGTCCCATCAGGAGGCCGCGCACGCTGGCGCGCTGCCACACGGGCTCGAGTTCCGGCACTGCCGGGAAGACGGCGCGCAGGCCGAATTCGAAGGTCACCGCCGCCACCTCGCGTGTGCCCAGGTACATCACCGCCTGCTGCACGCTCTGCACCCGGCCCTTCAGGCCGTAGAGCGAGGAGTTGACGGCTTTCATCACCGCGGCGGCCAGCGCCATGTCGGACTCGACCAGGCGGCCGAGCGTGGGCAGGTCGACGTCGTCGTCGGCCAGCAGCAGCGAGAGCTTGACCAGCACCTCCGGCTGGGCCGGCACGTCGATGTTGAGGGAACGCAGTTTGGGGTCCACGGGCGCCATGGGGCCTCCATCGGAGTCAGTACTTCACGGCCCATGCTACGCAGGCGCCGCCGTGGCGATCAACCGAACAGCCACTCAAAACAGGCCTTCACTCGCTTTCACGAACGGCCGTGCCATTCGCCAGCCAGCTTCATATACTCCCCCGTCATCCCCGCAAAGAGGGTCGAACCATGACCATCAAGCTCGCCAAAAGCGAACAAACGCTCCAAGCCATCGTCAAGACCGCCCTGCAGATCGCCGTCGTGGAGGGCTTGCAGGCCGTCACGCTGGGTGAAGTCGCCAAGCGCATGGACATCAGCAAGAGCGGGGTCTTTGCCCGTGTCGGCTCCGTCGAAGCGCTGCAGAGCATGGTGATCAAGGAGTACAGCCGCATCTTCGTGGCCAACGTGTTCACCCCCGCGCTCAGCGCGCCGCGCGGCCTGCCGCGTCTGAACGCGATCATGCGCCTGTGGATCGGCCGCGGCACCGGCGAGAACGCCTTCGCCGGCGGCCTGCACGCCACCGCTGCCTTTGACCTCGACCACGTGGAAAGCCGCCTGCGCGACGAACTGCTCGACGCCGTGCTCGCGTGGCGGGTGCTGCTCAAGGGAGCGATCGTGCGCTGCATCGAGGAGGGCCACCTGCGACCCGACACCGACCCGTCCCAGCTCACCTTCGAGATCAACAGCCTGATGGTGGGCTTCCTGCACGAGTCGCGCTTCGTGCGCGACCCCGCGGCGCACGAGCGCGCCATGTCGGCCTACCAGCGGCTGATCTCGACCTACCGCAGCTTCAGCTACGCCGATTGAAGGCCACGCGCTCTAGAGGCGCAGCGCATCCCACGCCGTCTTGGCGATCAGGGCCGACACCACCAGGATGAACACGCCGCGCACGAAACCCGCGCCGTGCTTCAGCGCCAGGCGCGTGCCGAGCAGGCTGCCGATCACGTTGGCCACGGCCATCGCCGCGGCGATGTGCCACCACACGTGGCCTTTCCAGGCGAAGAGCACCAGGGCGGCGGCATTGGTCGCGGTGTTGAGCAGCTTGGCGCTCGCGCTCGCGCTGAGGAAGTCGTAGCCCAGCAGGCGCACGAAGGCGAAGACGAAGAAGCTGCCGGTGCCCGGCCCGAAGAAGCCATCGTAGAAGCCGACGACCGCGCCCAGCGCACTGGCCACCAGCGCCTCGGTGCGGCCGCTGAAGTGCGGCGTGTGGTGGCGGCCCAGGTCCTTGCGCAGGAGGGTGTAGACCAGCACCGCGAGCAGCACGAAGGGCAGGGCGCGCCGCAGGCCGCTCGCGCTCACGAGCGTGACCACCCAGGCCCCCGCGAAGCTGCCCGCCAGGGCCGCACCGGCGGCCGGCACCAGCGCGGCCCAGCGCAGCTCCACCTTGCGCGAGAACTGCAGCGTGGCCCAGGCGGTGCCCCAGACCGCCGCGCCCTTGTTGGTGCCGAAGAGCGTGGCCGGCGCCGCGTGGGGGAAGACGCTGAAGAGCGCCGGCACGAGGATCAGGCCACCGCCGCCGACGATGGCATCGACGAAGCCGGCAAAGAGCGACGCAAGGGTGACGGTGAGGAGTTCCACGGAGGGTGCCCGCGAGGCAGGCCGAAATGGCAGGCCCGAAATGTACAAAGGCGCCAGGTTGCCCTGGCGCCTTTGGTTTTGTCGTCGAGCTGTGCCGCCTGTTGGGCGCCAGCCTTGGTGCGCCTGCAGGCGCTAGCCCGTGACGCGTTGGATATGTCTCCTCAGACCCCCGCCAGTGCCCGGCAGGTCAGGCCTGCCGGCCGCGAGTGGGCGGACTGTAGGCCGGTGCCTTGGCGCACACACTAGGGGTTTTCCTGCGCCAACCTGGGGCGCCAAAGGGTCATTGCGGCAGGGCCGGCAAGAAAATGTGCACGCGCGTGCCTTCTCCCGGTGCACTCGCCACCTCGACCCGCCCGCCGTGCAGTTCGGCGATGCGCTTGACGATGGCCAGGCCCAGGCCCTTGCCGCCCTCGCCCGTGGCCGGTGCGACGCTGTGCCGCGACTGGTAGAAGCGGTCGAAGAGATGGGGCAGGTCCGCGGCCGGGATGCCGGGGCCGGTGTCGGCCACCGAGACCGCCACCTCGCTGCCTTCGGTGTCGGCGCACAGCGTGATGCGGCTGCCCCTTCCGCAGAACTTGAGCGCGTTGTCGACGAGGTTGGCCAGCGCACGCTCGAAGAGTTCGACGTCGACACGCGCGGCCACGGGCTGGTCGCGGTGCGTGGCGTCGAGCGTCACGCCGCGCTGCGCCGCGCGCTCGGCGAAGCGCGCCGCCACGTCGGCGACCAGCTCGCTCAGGTCGACCACCTCGGCACGGATCTGGAAGCTCGGCTCGTCGAGCGTGGCCAGGTCGCCGAGCGACTGAACCATGCGCGCCGCGTTGCGGGTGTTGCGCAGCGCCATCTCGGCCATGTCGAGGTCGTCGGCGCGCGCGGGATCGCCGGCCCAGCGGGCCTGCAGCGTCTCGATGCAGGCGGTGGTGGCGGTGAGCGGCGAGCGCAGGTCGTGCGACAGGTTGCTCACCGCCTCGCGGCGGAAATGGTCGAGCCGGCGCAGCGCGTCCCATTGCTGGCGCAGCGTGGCGAGCATGGCGCCGAAGGCGAGCGTGAGCTGGCCGAATTCATCGCGCGTGGCCGGGGGCAGCAGCGGCTGCGCCTCGCTGGCGCCGGCCTGCAGGCGGCCGGGGTCGAGGCCGTGCTGCGACAGTGCCGCGACCGCACTCGTCAGCCGCTTCAGCGGGCGTGTCACCGAGGCGATGACGAGCGCCGCCAGCAGCGTGGTGAAGGCCACGATGGCAGCGATCAGGCCGATGGCCGGCCGTGCGAAGGCGCTGCGCAGCGCCTGCCAGCGGCTCGGCGGCAGGCCTTCCTTGTGGCAGACGAGGTAGAGGTAGCCGGCCAGCGGCTGGTCACCGCCGATCGTGCGGCGGGTGAGCGCACGCGCCGCGACCACCGCATCGGCGTCCATGCGCTCGGGGTCGTCGCCCATCACGTAGGGGCTGGGCGTGGCGGCCGCGGCCTGGCGCACCGGTCCCATCGCCACGCGGAACTCCGGCGGCAGCGTGACCGAGCCCGTGCTGGCCAGCACGCGGCCTTCGGTGTCGAGCAGGTAGAGCTGGGTGTCGGGCTCGAAGAGCACCAGGTTCTTCAGCAGGACCAGCAGGTCGTCGGGGTGGCGCTCGTGCAGCTCCATCAGGTTGTCGTACATGGCGACCACCCGCCCGAGGAAGGCGCTGGAGCGCTGGAAGGTGGTCTCGTGTTCGAAGCGCTGGAAGGCGACGACGACGGTGGCCAGCACGGCCAGCGCAGTCACGAGCCCGGTGGCGAAGATCGTGAACGCGATCTTGAGGCGGACGCTCACGATGCGAAGCGGGGGCCGGTCATGTCGGCACCTCGCGCATCTTGTAGCCCGCGCCGCGCACCGTGAGGATGATCTGCGGCCGCATCGGGTCGGCCTCGAGCTTGGCGCGCAGCCGGTTGATGTGCGTCGTCACCGTGTGCTCGTAGCCGTCGTGCGTGTAGCCCCACACCGCGTTCAGGAGGTGGGAGCGCGAGTACACGTGCCCGGGATGGCTGGCGAAGTACAGGAGCAGGTCGAATTCGAGGGCGGTGCAGTCGATGAGCGCGCCTCGCAGCTTCACCTGGCGCTTGGCCGGCAGGATCTCCAGCTCGCCGTTGCGCACCCAGCCGGTCTGCGCGGCTTGGCCCTGCTGCGCGGCGCGCTGCAGGTCGGCGCGACGCAAGAGCGCCTTCACCCGCGCCAGCAGCTCGGCCAGCGAGAAGGGCTTGGTCAGGTAGTCGTCGGCGCCGAGCTCCAGGCC
>DASWSY010000646.1:0-15790 GCA_036402415.1 Rhizobacter sp.
CACACGCACCTTCACGTTGTAGTCCACCACACGCTTGACGGCTACCAGCACTTTCATGTCAACAGTCTCTTTCTCGGTTTAACAAAAACGGAAAAGCGCACCGGGGCGACCTCCCGCCCCGGTGCGCCAGGACGACGCTTACTTCGCCGACAGGCCCAGCCGGTCGATCAGCAGCTTGTCCTTCGCGTAGGTCGCGATGGCCCACGACTTGTACTGCTCGCCGGTGCGGTACCACGGGTCCTGATTGAGCGTGGCCAGGACTTCGGCGTGCTTCGGATCGTCCATCGCCTTCTTGAACGCATCGTGCAGCGTCTTGACCACGGCCGGGTCCATGCCCTTGGGGCCGACAAGGCCGTAGGGCGACTGCGACACGATGCCGTAGCCCAGTTCCTTGGCGGTGGGCACGTTGGGCCAGCGCTTGGTGCGGTTCTCGCCGAAGGTCACGAGCAGGCGCATCTGGCCGTTGTCGACGAACTTGTCCCAGCCCGAGGCGTCGCTCGCGGCCATCACGTGACCGCCCAGCAGCGCCTGCATCAGGTCGGCGTTGCCCTTGAACGGAATGTGGTTGAGCTGCACGCCGGCCTTGTCGGAGAGTTCTTCCAGCAGCAGGTGCGGGCTGGTGCCGATGCCGGTGGAGCCGTAGTCGATCTTGCCCGGCTGCTTGCGCGCGGCTTCGATGTATTCCTTGAAGCTCTTGTGCGGCGAATCGCTCTTCACGACGAAGCCGAAGGTATAGCCGGACACGCCGATGATGAAGGTGAAGTCGTTGATCGGGCTCCACTGCACCTTGTTCATGTGCGGGATGCGCAGCATGCCCATCGGGTACTGCGAGATGGTGTAGCCATCGGGCTTGGCGGTCATCGCCATCGAGCTCGGGCCGAGCGTGCCGCCGGCGCCGGGCTTGTTCTCGATGATGATCTGCTGGCCGAGGTGCTTGCTGGCCAGCTCGGCAAGGGCACGGTGGTGGCGGTCGGTGGAGCCGCCGGCCGGCCAGGGCACGATCAGGGTGATGGGCTTGCTGGGATAGGCCTGCGCGTGCGCAGCGCCGAAGGGGGCAGCCAGTGCGGCGCTGGCAGTGGCCAACACGAGGGCCCGGCGCAGACGTTGCTTGGTGGTGGTCATCCTGGTCGTCTCCAGTAGGGGTTGGAAAAAAGTCATGATTGGGCCGCGTGTCTTGCGGCTTCTTGCTCTTGAAGTTCTCGCCACTGCACCTTGCCCGATCCGGACTTGGGCAGTGACTCGACGAACGCCACGATGCGCGGGCTCTTGTAAGCCGCCATGTGGTCATGCGCCCAGGCGATGATGTCCTGCTCGCTCACCTTTCCTCTGTATTCTGGCTTGAGCACGACGAGTGCCTTCACGGTTTCGCCGCGACGTTCGTCACGCACACCGATGACACAAGCTTCATGGATCGCCGGGTGGTGGTACATCAGGGCTTCCACCTCGGCCGGCCAGACCTTGAACCCGGACGCGTTGATCATGCGCTTGAGCCGGTCGATCATGAAGAAGTAGCCGTCCTCGTCGACCTGCGCCAGGTCGCCGGTGCGCAGGAAACGCTTGCCGTCGATCTCGACGAAGCTGTCTTGTGTGGCCTGCTCGTTGTTCCAGTAGCCGCGCATCACCTGCGGCGCATGCACCACGATCTCGCCCGTCTCGCCCACGCCCAGCTCGCGCAGGGAGTCGGGGTCGACCACCCGCGCGTCGACGTCGAAGACGGGGATGCCCAGGCACTGCTTCTTGGGGCGGTGCGGCGGGTTGATGTGGGTCGCGGCCAGGGTTTCGCTCATGCCATAGCCTTCGACGTAATCGAGGCCGGTGAGTTCTTTCAACTTCGCACAGATGGCCTCGGGCATGGCCGCGCCGCCGCCGCGGATGCCTTGCAGGCTGGACAGGTCGTACTGCGAGAGCTTCGGGTTCGACAGGAAGTCGATCATCATGGTCGAGATGACTTGCCACACCGTGACCTTGTAGCGCTGCATCAGCTCGGCCGCGGCTTCGCGGTCCCAGCGCGGCAGGATGACGATGGTGCCGCCCACGTACATCGGCCCGTTCATGCTGCCGGCCATGCCGGTGACGTGGAAGTAGGGCAGCACCGAGAGGAACACCGCATCCTGCGTGCGGCCGAACCAGTGCACGCCGCCGACCAGCGTGCTCTGGGTGCTGCGGTGCGTGTGCATGCAGCCCTTCGGGTGGCCGGTGGTGCCCGAGGTGTAGGGCATGACGCAGAGGTCGTCGGGCCCGGCGGTGAGCGGGCCGGGGCGCAGGTTCTTCGCCAGCACCTCGGTCCAGGCGATGCTGCCGGGGTCGCTGAAGGTCTTGCGCGGCTCGGCCACGAAGGGCGGCACCCTGAGGTCGGTGGGGCGCTTGAGGTAGTCGCTGTAGGTGACGACGATCAGGTGCTGCAGGCCGTGCGCGTTTTCGTCATTCGCCACCAGCGGCTGCATCTGCGCGTAGAGGTCCTGCGGCACGAAGGCCGTGGTCGCGCCCGTGTCCTTGACGTAGTGCTTGAGCTCTTCCGTCATGTTCATCGGGTTGACGGGCACCACGACCGCGTTGGCACGCAGGATGCCGTAGAAGGCCAGCACCCATTGCGGGCTGTTCTGCATGTAGAGCAGCACACGGTCGCCCGCCTTCACACCGCAGACCTGCTGCAGGTAGCCGGCGATGCGCTCGGCCTCGTCCTTGAACTCGGCGAACGTGACCAGGGTGTCGTAGAAGACGATGAACGGCTTGTTCGGGAAACGCTGCGCGGAGACCTCGGCGTTGTGGAAGACGCTGGTCTCGGGCAGGGTCAGGTGCTTGGGCAGCCCGGGTGGCCAGTGGGCAAGGTGGCGGTCCGACATGGCGGCGCTCTCATCTCAAAAGTCAAAAGGCAATTCGGTTCAGCGCGACGCGTCGATCTCCTGGGCGAGAGCCCAGGCCTGCTCGGCGAGCGGCCGGGCGCGCTTGCCCGACGCTACCGCATGTTCGCTCGACGCATTGCCCTGCACCGCGCGGTGCGCGATGCCTTGCAGGATGCCGACGAGGCGGAACATGTTGAACACCATGTAGTAGTTCCACTCGGCGGGCGACACGGCGACCTTGCGGCCGGTGCGTTCCATGTAGAGCTTCACGTACTCGGCTTCGCTCGGGATGCCCAATGACTTGATGTCGGCGCCAGCCATGCCGCGGCCGCCCTGGCCGCCACCCATGCGCCAGGTCATGCAGTGGTAGGCGAAGTCGACCAGCGGGTGGCCGAGCGTCGACAGCTCCCAGTCGAGCACCGCGAGGATGCGCGGCTCGGTGGGGTGGAAGATCACGTTGTCGAAGCGGTAGTCGCCGTGGACGATGGCGACTTCATCGCCTTGCGGGATGTACTTGGGCAGCCACTCGATCAGCCTGTCGGCGGCCTCGATGGTCTCGGTCTCGGCGGCCTTGTACTGCTTGGTCCAGCGGGCGACCTGGCGCTCGATGTAGTTGCCGGGCTTGCCGTAATCCGACAGGCCGATGGCGTTCGGGTCGACGCGGTGCAGCGCGGCCATCACGCGGTTGAGCTCGCTGTAGAGCTCGCCGCGCTGGGCGTTGTTGTAGTCGGGCAGCAGCGGGTCCCAGAGGATGCGGCCTTCCACGCAGTCCATGATGTAGAAGGCAGTGCCGATGACGGACGGGTCTTCGCACAGCGCGTAGGCCTTGGCGACGGGCACGTCGGTGTTGGCGAGCGCGCTGATGACCTTGTATTCGCGGTCCACCGCGTGGGCCGAGGGCAGCAGCACGCCGGGCGGCTTGCGGCGCATCACATAGCTCTTGCCGCCGGCGGTCAGCTTGAAGGTCGGGTTGGACTGGCCGCCCTTGAACTGCTCGACGTGCAGGTCGCCGCTGAAGCCGGCCACATGCTGGCGCATGTAGGCGTCGAGCTTCTGCACGTCGAAGGCGTGCTGCGGGGCGACCGCCTTGGTGCCGCTGAACTGGAGGGCCGACGTGTCTTTGCTCATGCTGTCGGGCGATTCGCTCAGACCACCTCGAACAGGCCCGCCGCACCCTGGCCGCCGCCGATGCACATGGTGACGACCACGTACTTCGCGCCGCGGCGCTTGCCTTCGATCAGCGCATGGCCGGTCAGGCGCGAGCCGGTCACGCCGTAGGGGTGGCCCACCGCGATGGCGCCGCCGTTGACGTTCAGGCGGTCGTCGGGGATGCCCAGCTTGTCGCGGCTGTAGATCACCTGGCAGGCAAAGGCTTCGTTCAGCTCCCACAGGCCGATGTCGTCGATCTTGAGGCCGGTCTGCTTGAGCAGCTTGGGGATCGCGAACACCGGGCCGATGCCCATCTCGTCGGGCTCGCAGCCGGCGACCGCGAAGCCGCGGAAGATGCCCATCGGCTTGATGCCGCGCTTCTCGGCGAGCTTGCTGTTCATCAGCACGCAGGCCGAGGAACCGTCGGAGAACTGGCTCGCGTTGCCGGCGGTCACCACGCCACCCGGCAGCGCCGAGCGGATCTTCGCCACGCCTTCCAGCGTGGTGTCGGGGCGGATGCCTTCGTCGGCGGCGATCGTCACTTCCTTCGTGGTCAGGCGGCCGGTGGCCTTGTCGACGACGCCCATGATGGTGGTCATCGGGGCGATCTCGTCGTTGAACTTGCCGGCGGCCTGTGCGGCGGCGGCGCGGAGCTGGCTGCGCACGCCGTATTCGTCTTGCGACTCCTTCGAGATGTTGTAGCGCTTGGCCACCATCTCGGCGGTCTGCAGCATGCTCCAGTAGATCTCGGGCTTCTTCTCGAGCATGGCCGGGTCGGCACGCATGTGGCGATTGGTCTCGTTCTGCACGCACGAGATCGACTCCACGCCGCCGCCGATGGCGACCTGCACGCCGTCGACGATGATCGAGTGCGCGGCCATGGCGATGGCCTGCAGGCCAGACGAGCAGAAGCGGTTGATCGTCACACCCGCGGTGGTGACGGGCAGGCCGGCACGCAGCGCGGCCACGCGGGCGATGTTGCCGCCGGTGGTGCCTTCGGACAGCGAGCCGCCGAGGAACACGTCCTCGACTTCAGCGCCGTCGATGCCGGCGCGCTTGACGGCGTGCTCGATCGAGTGGGCGGCGAGCGTGGCGCCGTAGGTCATGTTGAAGGCGCCCTTCCAGGACTTGGCCAGGCCGGTGCGCGCGGTGGAGACGATGACTGCGTCGGTCATGATGGTTCCTTGTCTGTGTGTTCTGCGGTCGGCGGGGCTCAGTTGAAGGTCTTGCCTTCTTCGGCGAGCTTCACCAGCAGCGGAGCCGGTTGCCACGACGCATCGGCGCCCGGTTCGGCGGCGAAGCGGCGCAGCGCGCGCACGACGTTGGGCAGGCCCACGGTGTCGGCGTACAGCATCGGGCCGCCGCGGTGGGCGGGGAAGCCGTAGCCGTTGAGGTAGACGAGGTCGATGTCGGAGGCGCGGGCGGCAATGCCTTCTTCGAGGATGCGGGCGCCTTCGTTGACCAGCGCGAAGATGCAGCGCTCCACGACCTCGCTGTCTTCGACCTTGCGCGGGGTGATGCCGTTGGCGGCGCGGTATTCGTTGATGAGCTGCTCGGTCATCGCATCGGGAATCGGGTCGCGCTTGCCGGCTTCGTAGCGGTACCAGCCGGCACCCGTCTTCTGGCCGAAGCGCCCGGCTTCGCACAGCTTGTCGGCCACGATGGGCTTGAGCTCGACGCCGGCTTCGGCGGCCTTGCGCTTGCGGGTGGCCCAGCCGATGTCGAGGCCGGCCAGGTCGCCCATGCGGAACGGGCCCATCGCCATGCCGTACTTCTGCAGCGCGCCGTCGATCTGCTGCGGCAGGGCGCCGGTGTTGATCAGCCCCTGCGCGGCAGCGCCGTAGCGCGCCAGCATGCGGTTGCCGATGAAGCCGTCGCACACGCCGGAGATGACCGCGACCTTCTTGATCTTCTTGCCGAGCGCGAGGCTGGTGACCAGCACGTCATCGGCGGTCGTGGCGCCGCGCACGATTTCCAGCAGGCGCATCACGTTGGCCGGGCTGAAGAAGTGCAGGCCGATCACGTCTTGCGGACGCTTGGTGAACGACGCGATCTTGTCGATGTTGAGGTAGGAGGTGTTGGACGCGAGGATCGCGCCCGGCTTGCACACCTCGTCGAGCGTCTTGAAGACCTGCTCCTTGACGTCCATGCTCTCGAACACGGCCTCGATCACGAGGTCGACGTCCTTCATCGGGTCGTAGGTCAGCGTCGGCGTGATCAGCGCCATGCGTTGCTCGACCTGCTCGGCGGTCAGCTTGCCCTTGGCGGCGGAGTTCTCGTAGTTCTTGCGGATGGTGCCGAGGCCGCGGTCCAGTGCCTCCTGCTTCATCTCGAGCAGCACGACGGGGATGCCGACGTTCAGGAAGTTCATCGTGATGCCGCCGCCCATGGTGCCGGCGCCGATGACGCCCACGCGTCTGATCTCGCGCTGCTTCGTGTCTTCGGGCACATCGGGGATCTTGCCGGCCGCGCGCTCGGCGTTGAACACATGGCGCAGCGCACGCGATTCCGGCGTGAGCATCAGCGCCTGGAAGAGTTCGCGCTCGAAGGTCAGGCCTTCGTCGAAGGGCTTGGTGGTCGACGCCGCCACGGCTTCGACGCACTTGAGCGGGGCGGGGTAGTTCTTGGCCGTCGCGCCCACGGTGTTGCGGGCGAATTGCAGGAAGGCTTCGGTGCCGGGCCGCACGGGCTTGACCTTCAGGTCGCGGGAGCGCTTGAGCGGCAGCTTGTCGGCGACGGCCTTCTCCGCAAACTTGAGGGCGCCTTCCAGCAGGTCGCCTTCGATGATGGCGTCGATGAGCGGCGAACCTTCGAACTTCTTGGCCGGCACCGGGGCGCCGGAGACGATCATGTTCAGGGCGGATTCGAGGCCGATCAGACGCGGCAGGCGCTGCGTGCCGCCGGCGCCGGGCAGGAGGCCGAGCTTGACCTCTGGCAGGCCGAGGTTGGCGTCGCCCTTGGCCACGCGGAAGTGCGCGCCCATCGCGAGTTCGAGGCCCCCGCCGAGCGCCATGCCGCCGATCGCGGCGACCACGGGCTTGGACGAGTTCTCCAGGGCCTTGATCACGTCGGGCAGGTTGGGCGACTTGCCGGCGTTGGCGGTGCCGAATTCCTTCACGTCAGCACCACCCGAGAAGGCACGGTCGCTGCCGATCAGCACCACCGCGGTGACCTTGGGGTCGGCGAGGGCCTTGTCCAGGCTGGCCACGATGCCGCTGCGCAGGCCATATCCCAGGCCGTTGACCGGCGGGTTGTTCAGCGTGACCACGGCCACCGAGCCGCGAACGTCGTACTGGGTGGAGGTCGGTTGATTGCTCATGGGGATGGGCTCCTGAAAGGCACGGGAGGGACAGCGATGGCCGCACGGCCGCTTCCGAAAGGGGAGGTCCGTGTGCGATTTGTTGTTCCGCGATGCAGAACATTATTTTGCAAAGGCGACCATCGTAGCCACAGAGGGTCGGCTTGTAAACAAGGTGATTCCCCACGGAACTTGGGCATCCTCCGAGGGTTGTCGCCCGTGTGACAGGGTTTAGGATGCATTGAGGGCAACGTAGTTGGTAGAAGTTCCGATTTAAACTTGCGCGTTTTGCGATGCAGAATGTGCATCCATTTTTCGCTCATCCGCAATACGGCTCAGCCGCAGGAGACTTCCATGGATCTCGAATACAGCCCAGAAGAACAGAAATTCCGCGAGGAGGTGCGCAGCTTCATCGCCGAAAACCTGCCGCAGGAGATCCGCAACCGCGGCGCCTCGGGCGAGCGCCACCTGGCCGAAGACATCACCAAGTGGCAGAACATCCTCTACAAGAAGGGCTGGGGAGGGTCGAGCTGGCCGGTGGAGTTCGGCGGCACGGGCTGGAACGCGGTGCAGAAGCACATCTTCGACGAGGAGTGCGCCGAGGCCGGCACGCCGATGCAGCTCGCCTTCAGCATCAAGATGGTCGCGCCGGTGATCATGCGTTTCGGCAATGCCGCGCAGAAGGCCTACTACCTGCCGCGCATCCTGTCGGGTGAAGACTGGTGGTGCCAGGGCTACTCCGAGCCGGGCGCCGGCTCCGACCTCGCGTCGCTCAAGACCCGCGCCGTGCGCGGCACCGACGAAAAGGGCGAGCACTACATCGTCAACGGCCAGAAGACCTGGAACACGCTCGGCCAGTACGCCGACTGGATCTTCTGCCTGGTGCGCACCAGCACCGAAGGCCGCAAGCAGGAAGGCATCAGCTTCCTCCTGATCGACATGAAGACGCCCGGCATCACCGTCAAGCCGATCATCATGCTCGACGGCGGCCACGAAGTGAACGAGGTCTGGTTCGACAACGTGCGCGTGCCGGTCGAGAACCGCATCGGCGAAGAGAACAAGGGCTGGACCTACGCCAAGTTCCTGCTCGGCCACGAGCGCACCGGCATCGCGGGCGTGGGCCGCTCCAAGGTGGCGATCAAGCGCCTGAAGACGCTGGCCCGCAAGGTGCCGGGCGACAACGGCAAGCCGCTGATCGAAGACGTGCGCTTCCGCGACCGCCTTGCGCAAGTGGAGATGGAGCTGATGGCGCTCGAGATCACCAACCTCAAGGTCGTGTCGCAGGAGGGCAAGTCCCACGCGCCCGGCCCCGAGGCCTCGATGCTGAAGATCAAGGGCTCCGAGATCCAGCAGATGCTGACCGAGCTCTCGATGATGGCGCTCGGCCCATACGGGGTGCCCTGGCTGCGCGAGCAGCAGGACCTGTCGGGCAACCCGCAGCCGCTGACCGAGTTCTTCGCCGCACGCGAGACGCTGCTGTCGGGCGCGTACTACAACACCCGCAAGACGACCATCTATGGCGGCTCCAGCGAAGTCCAGAAGAACATCATCAGCCAGATGATCCTGGGCCTCTGATCGCAGCAGCAACACGGAACACGAAGGAATCACCATGGATTTCAATCTCAGCGAAGAACAGACCGCGATCCAGGACAGCCTGAAGCGCTACCTCGCCAAGGACTACGGCTTCGAGCACCGCCGCGCGCTCACCAAGAGCGAGCTCGGCCACAGCGCCGAAGCCTGGTCCACCTATGCCGAGCTGGGCCTCTTGGCCCTGCCGTTTGCCGAGGAAGTGGGCGGCCTGGGCGGCAACGCGATCGACACGATGCTGATCGCCGAGACGCTGGGCACCGCGCTCGCGCTCGAGCCCTTCATCCCCTCGATCGTGATCTCGGGCAGCCTCATCGCCGACATCGGCAACGCTGCGCAGAAGGACACCCTGCTGGGCGGCATCACGCAAGGCACGACCATCGCCACGCTCGCGCACCAGGAGCCGGGTGCGCGTTACAACACCCACCACGTCGCGACCACCGCGAAGAAAGACGGCGACGGCTGGTCGATGAGCGGCCACAAGGCCGTCGTGCTGGCCGCGGCGTCGGCGAACAAGCTGCTGGTCTCGGCCCGCACCTCGGGTTCGGCCTTCGACGCCAACGGCATCTCGCTCTTCGTGGTCGACGCCAAGGCCGCCGGCCTGACCCTGCGCCCCTACGGCACGCAAGACGGCCAGCGCGCCGCCGACGTGATCCTGAAGGACGTGAAGGTCGGTGCCGATGCGCTCGTGGGTCAGGTCAACCAGGCCCTGCCGGCGATCGAATGGGCGCTCGACCGTGGCATCGCCGCGCTGTGCGCCGAGGCCGTGGGCGTGATGGACACGCTCAATGCACAGACGCTCGAGTACCTGAAGAACCGCAAGCAGTTCGACCAGCCCATCGGCAAGTTCCAGGTGCTGCAGCACCGCATGGCCGACATGGCGATGGCCGCCGAGTACGGCCGCGCGATGGCGCTGCTCGCCGCGGTGAAGGTCGACTCGAAGGATGCAGCCGAGCGCCGCCGCCATGTGTCGGCCGCCAAGGCCTACATCGGCCAGTCGGCCCGCACGGTGGGCCAGGGCGCGGTGCAGATGCACGGCGGCATGGGCGTGACCGACGAGCTGATGGCCGCGCACCTCTTCAAGCGCCTGACGGTCATCAACCAGACCTTCGGCGACGTCGACCACCACCTGGGCAAGTTCAGCGACACGCTGCTGGCCGCCTGATCCTTGCAAGGCTCGTCATTCCCGCGAAAGTGGGAATCCACGAACCGAGCCCATCGTGGATTCCCGCTTTCGCGGGAATGACGGTGGGCTGATTTTTTTCTGATTGAGAGACAC
Source organism: Rhizobacter sp. (assembly GCA_036402415.1). Taxonomy (GTDB): domain Bacteria; phylum Pseudomonadota; class Gammaproteobacteria; order Burkholderiales; family Burkholderiaceae_C; genus Rhizobacter. The sequence continues at coordinate 10,157 of DASWSY010000646.1, forward strand.
CGATGTCCGCCGACCTCATCCTCAACCGCCGCGACCTCGACTTCCAGATCTTCGAGGTCAACGACGCCGAAGCGCTGACGCAACGCGAGCGCCACGCCGACCACAGCCGCGAGACCTTCGTCGCCGCACTCGATGCCGCGATGGCGATTGCCGCCGACAAGTTCTTCACCCACAACCGCGAGAGCGACGAGCAGGAACCCGAGTTCGACGGGAAGCGGGTCGAGATCATTCCGCAGGTGAAAGAGGCGCTGCAGGCGTATTGCGAAGCCGGCTTCATCGCGCCGACACAGGACTACGAGCTCGGCGGCATGCAACTGCCGGTGCTGATGGGCCAGGCCTTCTCGGCCATCTTCAAGAGCGCGAATGCCGCGACCAACTCCTATGTCGGCCTGACGATCGCCAACGCGAACGTCATCAACCGCTTTGGCACCGAATCGCAAAAGAAGAAGTACCTGCCGCACATGCTGGCCGGCCGCTTCTTCGGCACCATGTGCCTCACCGAGCCGCAAGCGGGTTCGAGCCTGTCGGACATCACCACCACCGCCGTGCCGCAGGCCGACGGCAGCTACCGTCTCACCGGCAACAAGATCTTCATCTCGGGCGGCGACCACGAGCTCTCCGAGAACATCATCCACCTCGTGCTCGCGCGCCTGCCCGGCGCACCGGCCGGCGTGAAGGGCATCTCGCTCTTCATCGTGCCGAAGTTCATGGTGAACGACGACGGCTCGCTCGGCGCGCGCAACGACGTGGCACTCGCCGGCCTCATCCACAAGATGGGCTGGCGCGGCACCACGTCCACCATGCTGTCCTTCGGCGAGAAGGGCAACTGCTACGGGGAGCTGATCGGCCAGCCGAACCAGGGCCTCGCGGCGATGTTCCACATGATGAACGAGGCGCGCATCGGCGTCGGCATGGGCGCGGTGATGCTGGGCTACCGCGGCTACCTCGCCTCGCTGCAGTACGCGCGTGAACGCCCGCAGGGCCGCCGCGCCGGCAGCAAGGACCCGAACGAGCCGCAGGTCAAGCTCATCGAACACGCCGACATCCGCCGCATGCTGATCGCGCAGAAGGCGTATGTGGAAGGCGGCTTGTCGCTCGGCCTCTACGCCGCACGCCTCGTCGACGAGCAGAAGACCGGCCCCGACGAGACCAGGCGTGAAGAGGCCGGCCTGCTGCTGGAGCTGCTCACGCCCATCGTCAAGAGCTGGCCCTCGCAGTGGTGCCTGGAAGCGAACAGCCTCGCGATCCAGATCCACGGCGGCTACGGCTACACGCGCGAGTACCCGGTCGAGCAGTTCTACCGCGACAACCGGCTGAACATGATCCACGAGGGCACGCACGCCATCCAGTCGATCGACCTCTTGGGCCGCAAGGTGGTGATGCAGCAAGGTGCCGCGCTCGAGTTGCTGGGCCGCGAGATCGCCTTGACGGTGAAAGACGCATCGGTCTACGAGACCCTGAGCGCCAACGCCGATGCGCTGACCATCGCGTGGTCCAACGTCGTGCAGACGGTCAAGGCGCTGGCGCCCTTGCTGAAGGAGAAGGGCGAGCTGGCACTGGCCAACTCGGTCGTCTTCCTCGAAGCCTTCGGCCACACCGTGGTGGCGTGGCACTGGCTGCGCCAGGCAGTGGTCGCCACGCGCGCCCTGAAAGATGCCAAGGGTGACGACGAGGTCAACTTCTACCGTGGCAAGCTGCACACCTGCGCCTGGTTCTTCGACTGGGAGCTGCCGCGCTGCAAGCCGCAGCACGAACTGCTGCGCAGCCTCAACGACTCGACTCTGACCATGCAGGACGCCTGGTTCTGATGAGCACCACGGACGACACCATTCCTGAAGCTTTCACCGCGCTGGTCCCCGGCGGCACCTGGCTCACGCACGCCGGGCCGCTGTACCAGAAGGATGCCCCGAACGGCGGCGTGGTGATCGGCCTGCGCCTGGCGCAGAAGCACACCAACATGCGCGGCATCGCGCACGGCGGCATGCTGGTCACGCTGGCCGACAGCGCGCTGGGCCGCAACATGCACCTCACCCGCAAGCCCTCGGCGCCGATGGTGTCGGTCAACCTCTCGACCGACTTCCTCGGCGCGGCCAAGGTGGGCGACTGGCTGGAGGCGCACGTCACCATCCGCAAGCACGGCGCGCGGCTCTCGTTCGCCGAGTGCGAGCTCAAGGTGGGTGACAAGGTCGTGGTGCGCTGCAGCGGCGTGTTTGCCGTCGTCGAGCCGCTTGCCAACAAGGAAGTCCCTGAGGGCTGAGCCCTTGCGTGGGGCTTAAAGTGTCCGCAGCACGGACACACGCCCCATGACCCTTTCGCTCCCCGCCGACGCCGATGGCGCCCTGAAGCTCGCTGCGCAGAGCATGTTCGACACCCTTGCCCAGGCTGCCATGGGCATGATGGTGGTCGACCGCCAGCACCGCATCGTGTGGATCAGCGAGGGCTACAAGCGCTTCCTGCCCGGCCTCGGCCACGAAGAGAGCGACTTCGTCGGCCGCCGTGTCGAAGAGGTGGTGCCCAACACCCTGATGGCGCACGTGGTCGACACCGGCCAGGCCATGCTGGTGGACCTGCTCACCAACCAGGCCGGCACCTTCCTCGTGAGCCGCATCCCGTTGCGCAACGCCGAGGGCGAGGTGATCGGCGCGCTGGGCCTGGTGCTGCTCGACCATCCCGAAACCACCATGCAGCCCTTGATGGCCAAGTTCGGCCGGCTGCAGCGCGAGCTCGACGACGCCCGCCAGCAGCTCGCCGCGCAACGCCGGCCCAAGTACACGATCGCGAGCTTCATCGGATCGAGCCCGGTGGCGATGGAAACCAAGCGCCAGGCGCGGCGTGTCGCGCAGACCGACAGCACCGTGCTGCTGCTCGGCGAGACGGGCACCGGCAAGGAGCTGCTCGCACATGCCATCCATGCCGCGAGCACGCGCGCCGGGCGGCCCTTCGTCGGCGTCAACATCGCAGCGGTGCCCGACACCCTGCTCGAAGCCGAGTTCTTCGGCGTGGCCCCCGGCGCCTACACCGGCGCCGACCGCAAGGGCCGCGAGGGCAAGTTCAAGCTCGCCCATGGCGGCACGCTCTTCCTCGACGAGATCGGCGACATGCCGCTGGCGCTGCAGAGCAAGCTCCTGCGCGTGCTGCAGGAGCAGGAGATCGAGCCCCTCGGCAGCAACAAGGTCGAGCGGGTCGACGTGCGCATCATTGCCGCCACCAGCCGCGACCTGCCGGCGATGGTGACGGCCGGCAGCTTCCGCGCCGACCTGTACTACCGGCTCAACGTGCTGCCCATCCGCCTGCCGGCGCTGCGCGAGCGCCTGCCCGACCTGGAGGCACTGGTCGATGCGCTGGCCGACGACATCGCCCGCCGCAGCGGCCTGCCGCACAAGGGCGTGTCGCCCGATGCGCTGGAGCTGCTGGCGCGCCAGACCTGGCCGGGCAACATCCGCGAGCTGCGCAACGTGCTGGAGCAGGCCACGCTGATGACCGACGACACCGTGCTCGGGGCGTCGCACTTCCAGAGCCTGGTGGCGGGCGTGCCGCGCGTGATCGCCCCCGTCGCCACGCCGCCCCTGCCCGCGGTCACGCCGCGGGCCGACGACGAGGCGGCACCGGCCACCATCAAGCCTTTGCCCCAGGCCATCGCCGAGCTAGAAGCGCGCTCGATCCGCGAGGCGCTGGCGGCCACCAAGGGCAACAAGCTCGCGGCCTCGCGGCTGCTGGGCATCTCGCGCGCCACGCTGTACGAAAAACTCGGCTCCATCTGACGCTCTCCATGCCGGCCCACGCCCCGTCCTCCCGCCCCCCACTGCGCATCACCGTTCCCCACACGCTCAAGCTTCTGGCCCTGGCCGTGGCGTCCATCGACCCGGCCCATGCCCAGTCGGCCACGGAGCCGCCGCCGCCCGCGCCCGCCCCCGTGCAGCAGCTCGAACGTGTCGAGATCACCGGCACGCGCAACAACGAGCAGAACGAACGCCGCCAGTCCACCGCCGCCAAGATCGTGATCGGGCGCGACGAGATCGACCGCTTCGGCGACAGCACGGTGGGCGAGGTGCTCAAGCGCCTGCCGGGCATCACGCTGCAGGGCGCGCCGGGTCGCGGCGGGGCCATCCGCATGCGCGGCCTGGGCAGTGGCTACACGCAGATCCTGATCGACGGGGAGCGGGTGCCGCCGGGCTTTTCGGTCGACTCGCTCACGCCCGAGCAGATCGAGCGCATCGAGATCCTGCGCGCACCCACCGCCGAGACGGGGGCGCGGGCCATCGCCGGCACGATCAACATCGTCACGCGCGAGGGCTTCAGGAAGCGGCTCAACGACCTGAAGCTCGGCTTCGGCGTGGAGACAGGGCACCTGCACCCGGGCTTTTCGTGGACGCGCAACGACAGCGTCGACAACCTCATCTACAACTTCTCGTTGTCGGCCTTCACCTTCAAGCGCGACACCGGGAGCGTGACCACCACGGTGCGCGAAGACAGCGATCCCATCAACGGTGGGCGCAGCGAGATGGTGGAGACCACCGAGTCCACCGACAAGCGCACCGCGCTGCACGCCAACGGCCGGCTGCAGTGGCGCGGGGAGAAAGGCACCGCTCTGCTGCTGATGCCGCTCCTGATCCACAACCAGAGCGACGGCTCTCGGCATTCGCGTGTCGACTACAACAGCACCTTCACCGGCCCGCTCGCGGATCCCCCCTACGACACCAGCACCGGCCAGACCACCGGTCGCTTCACCCTCTTGCGCCTGAACAGCCAGTTCAACCGCATGCTCGACGGTGTCGGCCGCCTCGAACTCAAGGGCGGCCTCGGCCAAGGCCGCTGGAGCGGCCGCTCGCAGCGCACCCTGCGCAACGACGACGGCTCTCTTCCGCGCGCCACGCCGGCCGTCTTCGACGACGTCAACAGCACCCGCGACACCAACGCCACGGCCGGCGCCAAGCTCACGACGCTGCTGCCCAACGATCATGCGCTGGTGGCCGGCGCGGAGTTCGAGCACAACCGCCGCCGCGAGCAGCACAGCGAGGCCGACGTCTCCGGCGACGACTTCTCCGCCCGCTCGATGCGCTTCGCCGCCTACGCGCAGGACGAATGGAACCTCACGCCGCAGTGGGCCGTGCACGCCGGCCTGCGCTGGGAAGGCATCCGCACCCAGGGCGAGGCCAACGGCACCCCCGAACGCATCGACAACCGCAGCAGCGTGTGGACGCCGCTCTTCCACACCGTGTGGAAGTTCGACCCCAAGAGCCGCGACCAGGTGCGCCTGAGCCTCACGCGCAGCTACCGCTCGCCGACGCTGCAGAACCTGATCCCCTACACGCGCCCGTCGAGCGACAACTCCGAGACGCGCCCCGACCGTGCCGGCAACCCGAACCTCAAGCCCGAGCTCGCCACCGGGCTCGACCTCGCCATCGAGCGTTACCTCGCCGGCAGCGGCATCCTGAGCGCCAACCTCTTCTACCGCGAGATCAGCCAGTACATCCGCTCGGTCACCTCGCTCGAAGGAACCCGCTACGTCACGCGCATCCAGAACGTCGGCGATGCCACCACCCAGGGCCTGGAGCTCGAAGCCAAGTTCCGCCTGAGCGACCTCGTGAGCGGCGCGCCCGGCGTGGAGCTGCGCGCCAACGGCAGCGTCTTCCA
>DASWSY010000647.1:0-7707 GCA_036402415.1 Rhizobacter sp.
AGCGCGCCCGCAGCGGCGCTGCCGCGCGTCGAGATCACCGGCCGGCGCGACCGCGCGCCCACCAGCCGCGCCACGATGACCGGCGACGAGCTGCGTACCGTGCCCGGCACCGGTGGCGACACGATGAAGGCGCTGCAGGCCCTGCCCGGCGTGGCCGTGGCCGACGACAGCAGCAGTGCGCCCGCCGTGCGCGGCTCGCGGCCCGACGACAACCTCTACTACGTCGACTTCCTGCCGGTGGGCTACCTCTTCCACATGGGCGGCCTGGTGAGCACCTTGCACAGCGACCTCGTGCGCCAGTTCGACCTCTACAGCGCCGCCTTCGGCCCCGAGTACGGCGACGCCATCGGTGCGGTGCTCGACGTGACTCTGCGCAACCCGCGCAGCGATCGCCTCGGCGGCGCGCTCAACGTGAGCCTGCTCGGCGCCGATGCCCTGATCGAAGGGCCGCTCAACGAGAAGCAGTCGTTCTACTTCGCGGTGAAGCGCAGCTACATCGACCTGGTGCTCGACACCGTGGAAGACGAAGACTCGGGCGTGATCGTCAGCGTGCCGCGCTACTGGGACTACCAGGGTAAGTTCCTCTGGAACCTCCACGAGGACCACCAGCTGAGCCTTCACGCGACCGGTGCGGCCGACAAGCTCGACTTCCGCATCCCCGCCGGCTCCACCCTCGGCACGCAGGACCCGATCCTCGCCGGCGACAGCGCCATCAGCACCGCCTATGGCACGCAGGCGGTGGTGTGGGATGCCGACTTCGGCGCGCAGGTGCGCAACAAGCTCGCCATCGGCCACACGGTCGACCGCAACACCAGCACCGTGGGCGCGGCCTTGCGGGCCACTTCGCGTGCCAACACGCTCTTCGTGCGCGAGCAGTTCAGGTTCCGGCCCGCGCCGGGGCACGACACCACGCTCGGCGGCAACGCCGAGTCGATCAGGCTGCGCTTCGACATCGACGCGCAGAACGCCCGCTGTACCGAGTTCGACCCCGACTGCGACTACACCAGCGCGCCGCGCCAGCAGGTGCGCGACACCCTGCGCGCCCGCTTCGGCAACCTCTACGCCAGCCACCGCTGGCAGGCCACCGACGCCTGGGCGCTGAGCCTGGGGGCGCACCACACGCGCGACGGCTATCTCGGCCGCCGCTACACCGAGCCGCGCGTGGGTGCGGAGTGGCAGGCCACGCCCGGCACCACCTTCACCGCGGCCTGGGGCCGCCACAACCAGTTCCCGGCTGGCGAACAGGTGATCGCCGGTTTCGGCAACACCGGCCTCGCGCACCTGCGCGCCACGCACAGCGTGCTGGGCGTGCAACAGAAGCTCGACAAGGGCTGGTCGTGGAAGCTCGAGGCCTACCAGAAGAAGTTCCGCGACTTCGTGGTGGCCGACCCGACGCTCAACTACATCAACGGCGGCAGCGGCCGCTCGCACGGTGCCGAACTGCTGGTCAAGAAGGACCCGGCCGCAGGCGGCAAGCTCTCCGGCTGGCTGTCATTGAGCCTGTCGAAGGCGCGCCGGCAGAACGACGTCACCGGCCGCGAGTTCCCCTTCGACTTCGACCAGCCCGTCATCGCCCACCTCGTCACGCAATACCGCATGAGCGAACGCTGGATGTTCGGCGCGAAGTGGAGCTACCACACCGGCTCGCCCGACACGCCGATCGTCGGCAGCTTCGTCGACACCGACGGGCGCACGCGCCCTGTCTACGGCGAGCTCAACTCCGAGCGCCTGCCGGCCTACCACCGCCTCGACCTGCGCGCCGACTGGAAGCTCTCGCAGCGCTACAGTTTCTACGGCGAGGTCATCAACGCCTATGCGCGCAAGAACCTCTCGGGCTACAGCTACAACGCCGACTACACCGAGCGCAAGCCGGTGACGCAGTTGCCGTGGCTGCTGTCGTTCGGCGTGCTGGTGCGGTTCTGAGCGGCCCGCTGCATCCAGGCGGGCGTTGACGGCGTACCCACCGGCAGCGTGATACTCCGTTGCCGACCATGAGCCTCCTCGTTTCATCGCCCCTTGCCCGCGACGCGATCCGGCTGCTGGCCGCATGGGTGGCGTTCATCGTGCTCGTGCAGGCGATGGCGTCGGCCCTGGGGCTCGTGCAGGGGTCGCGCCACCTGCACCTGGCCGGCGGCGGGCACGCGGCGGCGCATCACGACCACCACGACCACCACACCCACGAGGGCTGGGAGCGCCACGTCCACGCCTCGCCCGCGCCGGGTGCGATGCTGGTCGACGAGGCACAGGAGCTCGGGGCCTTGGCCGGTGCCGTGCTGTCGGCCATGGTCGCGCTCGGCCCCTGGTCTGCGCTGCCGGACGCCTCGCGCGCCGGCCATGTGATGCGGGCGGCGGCGGTCTGGACCTGCACCACGCGTGCCGCCCCGATGCCGGATCGGCCTCCGCACGCCTGAGGCGTTCACGCGGACGCCTGCGCCCCCACGCGCGGGATCTCCTCCATCACGGCCGTCGCCTGCGGGCAGCGGCCCTCCAGGCATCGTCTCCATGAAGCTTCACCTGCATCCCATCGCCCTGGGCGTGCTGGCCGCCTGCGGCCCCGCCTTGGCGCAAACGGCCAGCCCGGCCACACCGCCCGTCGCGCTCGACCCGGTCGAGATCACCGGCCGCCACTACGACAACGCGGTGGGCACCTCCGACGCCGCGTCGCAAGGCGTGATCCGCGCCGAGCTGATGAAGAGCCGCCCGGCGCTGCGCCCGGGCGAGGTGCTCGAGTTCGTGCCCGGCGTGATCGTCACGCAGCACTCGGGCGACGGCAAGGCCAACCAGTACTTCCTGCGCGGCTTCAACCTCGACCATGGCACCGACTTCGCCACCTCCGTCAACGGCATCCCGGTCAACATGCCCTCGCATGGCCACGGCCAGGGCTACACCGACCTCAACTTCCTCATCCCCGAACTGGTCGAGCGCATCGAGTACCGCAAGGGCCCGTACTTCGCGAAGAGCGGCGACTTCTCCTCCGCCGGCTCGGCCGACATCGCCTACCGCACGCGCTTCGACGCGCCCTTCGCCTCGCTGACCGTGGGCCAGCGCGGCTACCGGCGCGGCCTGGCCGGCGGCTCGGCGACGCTCGCTGGCGAGCACACGCTGCTGGCGGCGCTGGAGCTGCAGCGCAACGATGGCCCGTGGACCGTGCCCGAAGACCTGAAGCGCGCCAACGGCGTGCTCACCCTCAGCAGCGGCAGCTCGAACAAGGGCTGGAGCGCGAGCCTCATGGCCTACGACGCGAGCTGGACGGCCACCGACCAGATCCCCGAACGCCTCATCACCGAGGGCTACGACGGCCGCCCCTTCGGCCGCTTCGACAGCCTCGACCCCACCACCGGCGGCGAGACGCGGCGCACCAGCCTGTCGGCGCAGTGGCGCGACGTCGGCGACGACCGCGCCACGCGGGTGTCGGCCTACGCCATCGACTACCGCCTGTCGCTCTTCTCCAACTTCACCTACGCGCTCGACCGCGCCGACGACCAGTTCTCGCAGCAGGACAAACGCGCGGTCTATGGCTTGGCCGCGAGCCATGCGGTGGACCACGACCTCGGCCCGCTCGCGGCGCGCAGTGAGGTGGGCCTGCAACTGCGGCACGACCGCGCACGGGTGGGGCTTTTCGAGTCGTCGGCGCGCGTGCTCGGCACGCCAGTGCGTGACGACAGCGTGCGCGAGACGCTCGTCGGCGTCTATGGCCAGACCGGCCTCGCGCTCACGCCCTGGCTGCGCACGGTGCTGGGCGTGCGCGCCGACAGCGTGCACTTCAAGACCGACGACCACCTCGCCGCACGTTCGGCCACCGATGGCGACCAGCAGCTCTCGCCCAAGTTCACCCTCGTGGCCGGCCCCTGGGCCAGGACCGAGTTCTTCTTCAACGCCGGCCGCGGTTTCCACAGCAACGATGCGCGCGGTGCCACCGACCCGGTCGACCCCGCGCCAGGCCTCGCCGCGTCCCGAGGCCACGAGATCGGCGTGCGCACCGAGTGGCTGCCGGGGCTGCAGAGTTCGCTCGCGCTGTGGAGGCTCGACTTCGACTCCGAGCTCGTCTACGTGGGCGATGCCGGCAACACCGAAGCCTCGCTGCCCAGCAAGCGCCGCGGCGTGGAATGGAACAACCGCTGGACGCCCAGGTCCTGGCTGCTGGTCGACGCCGACCTGGCCTGGAGCCACGCGCGCTTCCGCGATGCCGGCGCGGCCGACCGCATCCCCAACGCCGTCGACAAGGTGGCCTCGGTCGCGCTGAGCGTGAAAGACCTGGCCGGCTGGTCGGCCAGCCTGCAATGGCGCTACCTCGGCAGCGGCGCGCTGGTGGAAGACAACAGCTTGCGTTCGACCTCCTCGGCCACCACCAACCTGCGTGTGAGCAGGAAGCTCTGGCGCGACGCCGAGCTCACGCTCGACGTCTTCAACCTCTTCGACCGCGAGGTGTACGACATCCAGTACTACTACGAGTCGCGGCCGCCGCTGCTGGCCGCCCCGCGAGAAGACCGCCACGTGCACCCGGCCGAGCCTCGCACCGTGCGGCTCACGCTGAAGATGGCGTTCTGAGCGGCGATGCTAGGAGCAGGGTGCTGCGGGACCGGCGTATTCCATCTCCAGCAGCACCCGGTCCCGTCGCGCATCGCCGTGTCGAGCGGCGATCTCGCACAGCGTGCGATCGAGTTGCTGCGCAGGCTTGAGCGCGGCGTGCAATGGCACGCGGGGCGTGTCATCGCGTGGGCGGGTGAGCAGGCGCAAGCCGCTGCGCAACTGCACCGCGCCCGACGGCGATGCCGCTTCGACGCTCACGCGCCCGGTGCGTGCCCACGCATCGGCCACCAGCGCCAGGGCGATGTCGTCCATGCCGTCGTGCACGTCGACCTGCCATCGCTCGTCGAGCCAGAAGGCCGCGCCCTGGCGCACGTAGGCCAGACGCCGCGCAAAGCTGAGGCCGAACCGCGCGCTGTCGTGTGCAGGGCCCCACTCGGTGACCCCCAGTTCCTGCGCGAGCTCTGCCGCGCGGGTCGTGCCGCCGATCGCTTCGACCAGCGCCAGCATCGTCGGCACCGAGGCGGTGATGCCGGTGGATGTGGCGACGCCGCGGTCGATGAGGTAGCGCTGGTCGGGCACGTGCTGCGAACCGGGATGGCGCCTGAGCAGCGTCTTGCGGTCGTACCAGTGGCCCGAGAAGCGGCGCCCGTCCAGCAGGCCCGCGCGGCCCAGCACGCGTGCACCGGAGCAGATGCCGATGACCTTGGCGCCGCGCTGTGACTGCTGGTGCAGCCAGGTGGTGACCGCGGGGTCGTCGTCGCGCTCCATCGCCGGCACGATGACGTAGTCGGGGCCGTCCGGGTGGCGGCGCGCAAGGCTCTCGAAGCTCAGTGCGCCGTCGATCTGCAGCGCAGGAAAGAGCTTCACGGTGCCGGCGCGCGGCGCCACGACGTGCACCTCGGCCACGTCGGCACGCTTGAGCACGGCATGCGGCAGCAGCAGGTCGGTCATTTCGGTGCGGTCGTTCAAGGCCAGCACCGCGACCACCGGCCGCCGGCCGGGCTCGGGCCGCAGCGCCTCGATGAAGGCGGCGGGCGCATGCGACGCGTTCACCGCAGGCGGCGCGGCGAACACGTTGCCGGCGAGCACGGCGAGGGCTGCAACTAACATGGACCGGGCAGATCTCATTCCATCGTTTCCTGAAGTTATCGACCTCACGAGCCTAGGCATGCCCGCCCTCACCGACAACGACGACAAGACCGCTGTTTCTGCCAGGACCATCGTGCTGGTCGTGTTCGAGGGGGTCGAGTCGATCGACGTGGCCGGGCCGGCGAGCGTGTTCAGCAAGGCCGAGCTGTGGCGGCCCGGCAGCTACCGTCTGCGCGTGGCGTCGCCGACCGGCGGCACCGTCGCGACCAACGGTGGCCTGACGCTCACCGACACCCTGGCGCTGCCGCAACTGCCCGACGACATCGACACACTGATCGTGGCCGGCGGCGACGAGCCCGGCCTGCGCGCCGCCATCGCCGAGCAAGGCCTGGCCGACTGGCTCGTGCAGGCCGCGCCCGGCGTGCGGCGCATCGCGAGCGTGTGCACCGGCGCGTTTGCGCTTGCCGCCGCAGGGCTGCTCGACGACCGCGAGTGCACCACCCACTGGCGCGTGTGCGACCTGCTGCAGCAGATGCGCCCGCAGGCCCGGATGCGGCACGACCGTGTCTTCGTGCGCGATGGGCCGGTGTGGACCTCGGCCGGCGTCACCACCGGCATCGAGCTGGCGATTGCGCTGGTGGAAGACGACCTCGGCCACGCCACGGCCATGGAGATCGCACGCACGCTGGCATTGCCCATGCTGCGCAGCGGCGCCGAGCCTCAGCTCAGCGAAGCGTTGCGTGCGCAGGCCGGCGCCAGCCACCGGCTGCGAGAGCTGGTCGCGTGGATCGGCCTGCACCCGCTGGAAAACCTGTCGGTGGAGGTGCTGGCCGAGCGCGTGCAGATGAGCCCGCGCCACTTTGCCCGCGCCTTCGTGGCCGAAACCGGCTGCACGCCGGCCCGCTATGTCGAGCGCACGCGTGTGTCGAAGGCAGCGCAGCTCCTGTGCCAGACGCGCTGGACGCAAGACAAGATCGCGAGCAGCAGCGGCTTCCGTTCGGTGGACGCCCTGCAGCGTGCGTTTGCGCGGCAGCACGGCATGACGCCACAGGCCTACCGCGACCGTGAGCGTCCCGCTTCAGCATGAGACGACGTGGGCGTTACGTCAGCGCGCGTCGTGGCGTAGCCAGTCGCGCGGCGAGCGCCCGACCTTCTGGGTGAACACACGCGACAGCGCCGACGGGCTGCTGTAGCCCAGGTCTTCGGCGATGACCTTGAGCGGTGTGCCTTGTCGCAGCCGCGTCTGCGCGATCGAGAGTCGCCACTGCGCGAGGTATTCGGCCGGGCCGTCACCCACGTTCGCCTTGAAGGCGGCGGCAAACGCGCTGCGCGACATGCCGGCGCATTCGGCCATGCGCGGCAGCGTCCACGCATCGCCCGGTGCGTCGTGCAGCGCGACGAGCGCTTTCGCCAGTTGCGGGTGCGACAGCCCGTTCAGCAGGCCGGCCGGCATGCCGCTTTCTTCGGGATGATCGAGCAGCCAGCGCAGCAGTTGCAGCAGCAGCACCTCGAAGAGCCGGTTGGCCAGCAGGCGGTGGCCGCAGCGCACCTGCTCGGTCTCTGCGAAGAGCAGGGCGAGCGTGTGTTCGAGCGCCGGCACCTGCGCGAGCGGCAGCACCACCACGGGCGGCAGCGCCCGCGCGAGCGGATGCTGGTCGCCGCCCTCGAAGTCGACCGCGGCACAGGTGAAGTCGCAGCCTTCGGCCGGCGCGTTGTGGAAGTCGTGTGCGAGCGGCCTTGGATAGAAGAGCAGCGTCGGCTCGGCGATGCGCAGCTTCTTCGGCGCGCCGCTGCGCGCGCGGTGCGTGAGCAGCATCTCGCCGCGCCGCATCACGTGCAGGAAGCCGCGCCCCGGCTCGGCGGCGTAGTGCGTCACGCCGCACAGCGGGCCGTGGTGGAAGAGGTGCGCCCGCACACGGAAGCGCTCCAGCAGCGACGAAAGGCGATCAACGCTTTGGGCCATGGCCTGGACGAATTGGCATGTATTCAGGATGAAACATCACCAATGGTACGCGGCGGCGACCCACACTGGCGTCACTGGATTTCGCCAGTGCCACTCAGAAAGGAAACACCATGTCCCGCGTTCCC
>DASWSY010000648.1:0-1950 GCA_036402415.1 Rhizobacter sp.
CGACTTGTCGAAGGCCTCGTTCAACCGCGTGCTGCAGGTCAACGCTGCCATCGGCGGGGCGATCCTGCTGGTGGCGAGCGCCGTGGCCGCACGCATGCTGCGGGTGCGCGCCTGAGAAACTAGGGAGGCCGCGCGCTTGACGGCGCCGGCGCGCAGGCCGGACGATGGGGCTCCGCAGGGAACGAGGAGCCCGCATGGCCACGCGCAAGACAAGCCCCCGAGCCGCCGCCCGCAAGACTGCCACGCCGCACTTCATGCGCGTCGCGAAGCCTGACCCGCCCGACGCACGCGACCGCCCCTTCCGCCCGCAGGTGGGCCTGGCGCCCGCGGCGACGCTCTTTCCTGCCGCCGGGCTGCCGGTGAAGGACCAGGGCGACACCAACGCCTGCACCGGCTTCAGCCTCGCGCTCGTCGTCGAGCACCTGCTGCGCCAGTCAGGCCGCGAGAAGACACCGGCCATCTCGTCCTTCATGCTGTACTCGATGGCCCGCCGCTACGACGAGTTCCCGGGCTCGGTGGCCGACAAGGGCTCCAGCCTGCGCGGCGCGCTCAAGGGCTGGTACAAGCACGGCGCCTGCCGCGAGGCGCTCTTCGAAGGCCTGGCCATGCCCCCGGCCAGCAAGAAGATCGAAGACGACTGGTGGTTCGACGCTGTCAAGCGCCCGCTCGGCGCCTACTACCGGGTCGACAAGCGCTCGCTGGCCGACATGCACGCCGCGCTCAACGAGACCGGCATCCTCTATGCGAGCGCCGGCTGCCATGCGGGCTGGGACGAAGGGCTGAAGCAGCCGTCGATGGCCCGCCGGCCGGCCTCGTTCAAGACCGTGTGGGAGATCCCGGTGAAGGGGGGCGAGGCCGACCACCCGGGGCATGCGTTCGTGATCGTCGGCTACAACGAGCGCGGCTTCCTGATCCAGAACTCCTGGGGCCCGCGCTGGGGCTCGCATGGCTACGGCCTGCTGACCTACGACGACTGGCTGCGCAATGCGATGGACTGCTGGGTGGCGCAGCTCGGTGTGGTCACGCGCGACCACACCGAGATCTCGCGCAGCATCACGCTGCGCACCAACGAGCAGGGCCGCGTGGCGCTGTCGGCGAGCGAGGTGCTGCGCAACCGCGAGCTGTCGCCCTTCATCGTCAACATGGGCAACAACGGCGCGCTGAGCAACAGCGGCGTCTTCCGCACCCAGCCCGACGACGTGCGTGCCCTGGTCGACGTGCACCTCGCCGAAGCGCGCAAGCGCTGGGGCCTGGGCGACGGCGTTGTCGACGTGTGCATCTACGCGCACGGCGGACTGGTGGGCGAAGACAAGGCCGCACGCATCGCCGCCGAGTGGATCCCGATGCTCTACAACCGCAAGATCTTCCCGGTCTTCCTGATGTGGGAGACCGACTTCTTCTCCACGCTGCTCAACCTGCTGACCGACGCCCTGAAGGACGTGCCGCGCAGCGCCGGCTTCGGCTTCGAGGACTGGTGGAACGAGCGGGTGGAGCAGCTCGTCGCGCGCCCCGGCACGCGGCTGTGGGGCGAGATGAAGCAGAACGCCGACGCGATGAGCGCGTACCGCGAAGGCGTGCCCGACGACGAGCAGGCGGGCCTGGTGCTGCTGTACCGCCACTTCCGGAACTCGGTGGCGCATGAGCGCGTGCGCCTGCACGTGGTGGGCCACTCGGCCGGCAGCATCGTGGCGGCCTTCATGATCGACCGGCTGGTGGCCGAGGGCATGCCGTTCGAGTCGGTGTCGTTCATGGCGCCGGCGGTGCGCCTGGACGGGTTCGACCGGCGCGTGCGGCCGCACCTGGAGAGTGGGGCGGTGAAGCGCTACCAGCAGTTCCACCTCACCGAGCGCGCCGAGCAGGACGACAGCAGCTGCGGCATCTACCGCCGCTCGCTGCTGTACCTGGTGAGCGAGGCCTTCGAGGGCGGCAGCAGCACGCCGATCCTCGGCA
>DASWSY010000649.1:0-2013 GCA_036402415.1 Rhizobacter sp.
GGAGAGCCGGGCCGCAAGCCGCGCAAGGAGGTCCGCTCCTTCGGCACCATGACCCGGGATCTCGAGGCGCTGCGCGACTGGCTGAAGGAGCTCGGGGTCACCCATGTCGGGATGGAGAGCACCGGCGTCTACTGGAAGCCGGTCCACGCCATTCTCGAAGACCACTTCGCGCTGATCGTCGGCAACGCGCACCACATCAAGGCGGTGCCAGGGCGCAAGACCGACTATGTGGACGGCCCTTGGTGGTCAAGCAACTGAATCAGCAGCAACGACAGGTGTCGCACTATACTCGTGGGAAGATGAAGCTGCTCCTTGTTTGACGCCGCCCGGCGAGCGCGAGCGGCGCTGTGTCGGGACGCTCCTCGTCCCGACAACGCTCACAAGCCATGGCGCGCAAGGCGTGGCACAGGCGCCGCGCCTGCGCGGCGGGAGCGGCGCCACGCGCAGGCGCGCCCGGGCGGGCCGAGCATGGCGAGCACCCACCATGTGCCGCGCCTGAGCACCATGGCATCTGTTCTCTCGCTGATGCGCCGTATCCTCGGCTTTGCTTCGGCTGGATGGAGCAATATCGGGAAGAGATCCGGTCCGGTCAGGTGCGCCCCTATGTCCGGCCTGCTCCGCGGCTGCCGCCACTGGCCATCATGGGTGTGCGCCTACGTGTCAGGCACCAATCCGTAAGGCGTGCTCGAAGCACAGTCGGTCTTCCGGTATGGCCTGAGCTGCCTTGACCACAGCCTCTCCCATCACGCTGGTCAGCCGTCCTGCCGGATCACGTCAACCGGGCTTGCGCCCGCCACCCACCTCGGCGCGCGGGCGCATCAGGCCGCCGCTTCCGCCGTGGCCGGGGCATGCCCCTGCGCCCGGTAGACCTCGGCGCGCGTCATCAGCGCCCACGCGATGCGCGCCATCTTGTTCGCCAGCGCCACCGTGACCAGTCGCACCGGGCGCCGCGCCAGCACGCCCTGCACCCACAGACCGGCCCGGCTGTTCCAGTGCGTGGCGCGCCGGACCGTCGAGGTTGCCCCGAGCACCAGCAGCTTGCGGATCTCGGCGTTGCCCGCCTTGGTGATCCGCCCCAGGCGCACCTTGCCGCCGGTCGAGTGCTGCCGCGGCACGAGGCCAAGCCAGGCGGCGAAGTGCCGTGCGCTCCGGAAGGCGCCGATGTTGTCGCCCACCGTGGCGGCGATCAGGGAGGCCGTGATCGGCCCGATGCCGGGGATCGTCGCCAGGCGCCGCGCGGTCCCGTCGTGGCGCGCGTGGCGGCTGATCTCGGCCTCGAGGGCCGCCAGGCGGTCGGCCACCACACGGCCGTGCTCGTGCAGCTCGGCCATGGCCTGCCGGCCCGCGGCCGGCAGGCTCTCGTCCACGCTGACCAGGGCGATGAGCCCCTCGAGCTTGTGCCTGCCCTTGGGCGCGGTGAGGCCGAACTCGGCGGCCAGGCCGCGCAGGGCGTTGGCCAGCATCGTCTGCTGCTTGACCAGCAACGACCTGGCCGCGTGCAGGGCCAGCACGGCCTGCTGCTCCACGGTCTTGATCGGCACGAATCTCGCCTCGGGCCGGGATCCGGCCACGCACAAGGCCGCGGCATCCGCCGCATCGTTCTTCTTGCCCTTTTTCACGAACGGCCTGACCGCCTCGGGCGCGATCAGCTTCACCTCGTGGCCAAGGCCGCTCAGCAGGCGCGCCCAGTGATGGCCGGCACCACAGGCCTCGAGAATCACCGCGCATCGGGGCTGCTGCTCGAAGAACGGGATCAGCTCGCCCCGGCGCAGCTGACGCTTGAGCGCCACCCTGCCACCCTCGTCAACGCCGTGGACTTGGAAGACAGCCTTGGCGGTATCCAGCCCGATCATGCCAATCGTCATCGCGGACAACTCCTCTTCAGGTTTGCACGACCCGCAATTCGGCACATCGATGCCTGGGGCCGTCCACCCCATCCGTGAAGGACGCCGAGTGGATCGCCCAGCTGGTCCGCCACGGACTGATCACCAAGAGCTTCGTCCCCCCGCCCGC
>DASWSY010000650.1:0-6271 GCA_036402415.1 Rhizobacter sp.
GCCGATCGCTGAGGCCGGAGGGGACCCTGCCCCAAAGCCCCTGCCGAAGGTCCGGTCATTAGATTGTGCGCAATTTAATTGCTCGATAGGCGTATCATGCGAACCCATGTCTTCCACACGCCTCGCCACCCAAGCCCGCAACGATAGGCTGTCGCTCGACCAGCAGCTCTGCTTCGCCTTGTATTCCTCGTCGCTGGCGATGACCAAGCTCTACAAGCCGCTGCTCGCACCGCTCGGCCTGACCTACCCGCAGTACCTCGCGCTTCTCGTGCTGTGGGAGCGCGACGGCATCGGCGTGGGTGAACTGGGCGAGCGGCTCTTCCTCGACTCCGGCACCCTCACCCCGCTGCTCAAGCGCATGGAATCGGCCGGCTGGCTCAGGCGCGAGCGCGCCGCCGACGACGAGCGCCGCGTGGTCGTGCACCTCACCGACGAAGGCCGCGGCCTGCGCCACAAGGCCAAGCGCGTGCCGGTTCAGCTGAGCGAGGCCATGCAGTGCGGCCTCGACGAAGTGACGAGCCTCACGCAGCGCCTGCAGCAGCTGCGCACCCATCTCCTCGACGCCATCGCGGGTGAAGCCGCGGCGGCACATTGATCGTTTTCCCACCCACCCTGAACGGAGCTCACATGGCCCTCGAAAAAGTTCTCTACACCGCCCACGCCACCTCCACCGGCGGCCGCACCGGCACCGCCGAATCGTCCGACGGCGCCCTGAAGGTCAACCTGAGCACCCCGAAGGAACTGGGCGGCGCCGGCGGCCCGGGCACCAACCCCGAGCAGCTCTTCGCAGCCGGCTATTCGGCCTGTTTCATCGGCGCGATGAAGGCCGTCTCGGCCGCGCAGAAGATCAAGCTGCCGGACGACGTGTCGATCAAGGCCGACGTGGGCATCGGCCCGATCCCCGGCGGCTTCGGCATCCAGGTCGCGATGGCGATCACCGTGCCGGGCTTCGACAAGGCCCAGGCCGAGGCGCTGGTCGCCGCTGCCCACAAGGTGTGCCCGTATTCGAACGCCACCCGCGGCAACATCGACGTCACCCTGACGGTCGTCTAACCGGGCGACAACAGCTGAAGGATCAGCTCCACCCGCGCCTTGGCGGGTGTGAGCCCGCCGGCCGACGGCAGCGCATCGTCGGCCCGCTCCAGCACGCGGCCGTTGCCGCAGCGGCTGCTGCGCCACACGGTCACACCCTGGCCCTGCGCCTCGAGCAGCGCCTCTTCCAGCACCGCATGCACGGTGCCGTTGCCGGTCGCGGCGACGACCAGGCCCTGCACCCCGATGTCGCAGGCCGCGCGCACCAGCGCACCGCTCGCGCCGGCATGGCTGGTGACGATCTCCACCTGCGGCCAGGCGTCGGACTCGTGGGGCAGCCACTGCAAGCCCAGCGGCGTGCCCTGGGGCCAGTTGCGCCACAGCGTCACCACCCCCTCCTCCACCACCCCCAGCGGACCGGCGTCGCCGGAGCTGAAGGCATCGACGCGATAGGTGTGCGCCTTGCGCACCTCGGTCGCCGCATGCAGCGTGCCGCCGAGCACCGCCAGCACGCCGTGGGCACCGGGGTGTTCGGCCACGATGACGGCGTCGAGCAGGTTCTGCGGGCCATCGGCCTGCAGCGAGGTGGCCGGGCGCATGGCCGCCGTCATCACCACCGGCTTGGCCGGCGCCAGCACGCGCTGCAGGAAGTACGCCGTCTCTTCGAGCGTGTCGGTGCCGTGCGTCACCACCACGCCGGCCACCTCGTCGCGTGCCAGGTGGTGCGCGACGCGCTGCGCGAGCGTGCGCCAGATGGCGAAGTCCATGTCCTTGCTGTCCGCCTGCGCGACCTGCTCGCATTCGAGCGTGCGGCCCGCCAGCGCCGGCACGGCGGCCACCAGCGTCTCCACGCCAAGCTGCGCCGCGCTGTAGCCCACGTTGTCATCGGCACTCCGGGCGGTGCCGGCGATGGTGCCGCCGGTGCCCAGCACCACGATGGTCTTGAAAGTGTTTTGCATTTATCGTCGGGCTGGATGAAAATACAGCCACTGGATGGAACATCAGGACGGCCCCATGGAAGCGCCCAAACTCACCGACCGCCAACAGCAGATCCTCGACCTCGTGCAAAGCGCCATCGAGCGCACCGGCGCCCCGCCCACGCGGGCCGAGATCGCCAGCGAGCTCGGCTTCCGCTCCGCCAACGCCGCCGAAGAGCACCTGCAGGCGCTCGCCCGCAAGGGCGTCATCGAACTGGTGGGCGGCACGTCGCGCGGGATCCGGCTGAAGTCTGACACGTTGCGCGCGCTCAACGAGAGCCGCGGCAAGCAGTTCAGCCTGCCACTGCCCAGCCTGTCGCAGCTCACCTTGCCGCTCGTGGGCCGCGTGGCCGCCGGCAGCCCCATCCTCGCGCAGGAGCACATCGACCAGACCTACCTGATGGAGGCGAGCATGTTCCCGCGCCGCCCCGACTACCTGCTCAAGGTGCGCGGCATGAGCATGCGAGACGCCGGCATCATGGACGGCGACCTGCTCGCCGTGCAGAAGGCCAAAGACGCGAAGAACGGCCAGATCGTGGTGGCGCGCCTGGGCGACGACGTGACGGTCAAGCGCTTCCGCCGCACCCGCACCAGCATCGAGCTCCTGCCCGAGAACCCCGACTTCGAGCCCATCGTCATCCCGTTCGGCGACGTCGATTTCGAGCTCGAGGGCATCGCCGTGGGGTTGATTCGCAACAACATGATGATGTGAGGCGCGTTGTGGCCTCCATCAAATCACCGAAAGCCAGAACGCCCGACGAGTGCGAGCGGCTGGAGCAGCTCCCGAACATCGGGCCAGCGCTTGCCGAAGACCTGCGTTTGATCGGCATCCATCAACCGCAGCAGTTGCGCGGCAAGGATGCCTTCGTGCTCTACCAGCGGCTTTGCGCGGTGACCGGGCACCGGCACGACCCGTGCGTGCTCGACACCTTCATGGCAGCCACCGACTTCATGGGTGGGGCGGAGCCGGCGCCTTGGTGGAACTACACGGCGCAGCGGAAGGCCTTGTTCGGGCAAGTCTAGGGCACTGGCTGGCACCTTCAGCGCGAGAGCGCAGCGCTGGGGTGCCGGCACGGCCGTGCCTGCTCGCGCATGCCGCCGCCGTGTCGCGGGAAGGGCGTGGGGTGGACGGCGCAGTGAAGTATTAGGAGGAATTTGGTGACCCGGGAGGGTCACCAAAGGGGGACATGAACGGAGCCGTTCACCCCACGCCCTTCCCGCCGCACGCACGCACGCATGGACGCATGCACGCACGCAGACGCCGAAATCAAGACGACCGCGACTTCAACACCAGCACCCGCTTCGCCGCCGTCTCGGACGCCCACACCGGCACGCCTTGCACCTCGCGCCAGCGGTCGACGAAGCTGCGGTACAGCGGCGAAAACACGATCCCCGACTGCCCGGTGGAATGCATGAAGCGCGACTTGCTCGGGTCGCCCAGGTCGTAGAGCGCACGGAACGACGGCCCGTGCTCGTCGAGGTACAGCTCGCCGGTGGTCGCATCGGGCTTCTGCGACACGCGCGAGACGTTCACCGTGTAGGTGTCGCCGCCCACCGGGGTGCGCAGCTCGAAATACTTCGCCAGCAGCTTCACCCGGCTGAACGGCCGGTGCTCCGAACGGGCCTGGTGAGCCTGGCCCCATTGCCACTTCGCCACCTCGGCGCCTTGCAGCGCCTGCAACTCGTCCAAGGCGCGAGTGAAGGCGGCGTTGACCTGGTCGTCGCAGCTTTCCTGCGCCGGCGTGTTCTTGTCGTCGCACCACCATGCGTCGTTGCGGTCCAGCACGCCTTCCAGGCCTTCTCGGAAGCTGCGTGTGGCGATCAGGCGGTCGAACAGCGCGGCGCCCACCTCGTCGCGGAAGATGCCGACGGTGAGCTGCCGCGCCCAGGCCCAGGCGATCAGCGGCGCGGCGCGGTCGGCGGCCATGGTGCCGTCGAAGCCCGCGAGTTGCTGCTGCGCCGCGCCCGCGAGCGCATGGGGCGAGCGGGCCTTCTGCAGCCAGGGCAGCAGCCGTTGCGTGCCGAGCGACACCACGTCGGCCTGGATCTCGCGCAGGCTCTCCAGGCTGTGCTTCGGCTTGGCGTCGAGCAGTTGCTCGATGCGCTGCTGCCGGTACGGCGCAGCCCACTCGCTGGTGATGAAGTGCGGATAGTCGGCCGGGTGGATGCGCTGGTTGGCGGTGGCGATCCAGCCGCGCGGCGGGTCGGTCTCGCGCGGCGTCCAGGTCGGCTCCAGCACGCCCGACCAGTCGTAGCGCGCATCCCAGCCGGGGGCGGGCACCAGGCCCTTGAGGTCGTTCTCGGGCTTGCGCACCGGCACCCGGCCGGCCGAGACCATGCCGATGCGGCCTTCGACGTCGGCCACCACCATGTTCTGCATCGGCGCGAGGTGCTTGCCCGAGGCAGCGATGAACTCCGGCACGGAGCGCGCCTTGTTGAAGGCCAGCGCCGCGTCGAGCGTGCCGCTGTCGCGGTCGAGCGCTGTCCAGCGCATGGCCAGCACGTAGGCCGGGCGGGTCGACGCCACCAGGCCTTCGGTCGCGCCGCCCACGTCTGAGATCACCGGCCCGTGGCGGGTGCTGCGCGCGGTCAGCGTGACCTCGGGCTTGCCCCGCACCTTGATCGTCTCGGTGAAGCTTTCGAACTTCGCCCAGCCCTCGGGCGTCTGGTATTCGCCTGGGTCGTTGGGGTTCACGCGCTCGATGTAGAGGTCCTGCACGTCGGGGCCGGTGTTGGTGAAGCCCCAGGCGATGTGTTCGTTCTGGCCCAGCACCACCATCGGCAGGCCGGGCATGGTGGCGCCCGCCACCTTGAAGCCCGGTGCTTCGAGTCGGGCGAAGTACCAAAGCGCCGGTGCGGTGAGCTTCAGGTGCGGGTCGTTGGCGAGCAGCGGCTTGCCCGTCTCGGTGCGCGAGCCGGCCAGCACCCAGTTGTTGGAGCCCACGCCCTCGATGCCCGACTCGGGCGCGGCGCTCAGCGCGGCCTGGCCGAGGTTGGCGTTGAGCTTCAGGCTTCGAAAGAGCGCCGCATAGTCGGCGGTGGCCAGCGGCTTCTCGCCCGGATACGGCGGCAGCAGCTCGTGGATGCGATCGACCGGCAGCTGCAGCGCCATGCGCAGGCGCAGCAGTTCACCCGACCAGTTGGCGCCCAGGTCCCAGGCCATCATCGTGGCCCAGCCCATGCTGTCTTCGGGCTGCCAGGGTTCGGGCTGCACGCCGGTCAGCATGAACTCGGGCGGACGCGCGCTCAGCTCGTTCTGCACGTAGGCGTTGATGCCGGCGGCGTAGGCCGTGAGCGCGGCGCGGCCCTCGGCGCTGATCTGCTCCCACTGCTGCTCGGCGGCGCGGCGCACGCCGAGTGCCCGCAGGAACTTGTCGGTCTCGAGGGCCGATTCGCCGAAGGCTTCGGCGAGCCGGCCGGCGGCGATGCGCTTGTGCGTCTCGAGCTGCCACAGTCGGTCTTGCGCGTGCACGTAGCCCAGGCCGAAGAAGGCATCGTCGCGTGTGGCCGCCTTGATGGTGGGGATGCCGTCGGCGTCGCGCTCGATGCGCAGTTCGGCCTTCGGGCCGCCGAGCAGCGTGAGCGTGCCCTGCGTCGTGGGCAGCACCCGCCGGCTGTAGATCCACAGCGCGATCGCGATGGCGAGCGCCAGCCACAGCAGCGTCCAGGCGCCGCGACGTATCCATTTCATGTGTGTCGTCCTGTCTCCATCCAGTCGCCCGCGAGCCTAACCGGAGGCAGCACGCCCGGCCATCCTGCCAACCGACGAAGAGCGGATTCTTGCGCGGTCTTGGCCGCGTCGACGCTCGCCTACCGGCTGCTGAACGCGAGCCTCACGCCCAGGCCGATGAACATCGCCCCTGCGGCCCGCTGCAGCCAGGTGCCGAGCCGGCCGCCCGGCGCACGCGAGGCGAAACGCTCGCGGGCGCTGCCGGCCAGCCAGCCGAAGGCCATGGTCACGAGCGTGCCGTTGACGGTGAAGACCAGCCCGAGCAGCGCGAATCCGAGCGCCTGGTGCTCGGCCTGCGGCGCGATGAACTGCGGCAGGAAAGCCAGGAAGAAGAGCGCCACCTTGGGGTTGAGCGCGTTGGTGAGCACGCCGCGCCAGAACACGCTGCGCCCGTCCAGCGCCGGGGCGCCCTGCCCCGGGGCGGCGGGTGCCGCCCGCAGCATGCCCACGCCCATCCACACCAGGTAGGCCGCGCCGGCCCATTTCACGAGGTTGAACGCCAGATCGGAACTGGCGAGCAGGGCCGAGAGGC